>CAMKSY010000148.1 GCA_946415545.1 uncultured Pelosinus sp.
CGCCAGAACAGACAAAGGAATTAAAGGCCGGAGAGCGGCCAGTCCAGCGCAAATTTTATCTATCTGTGTCTTCTCGACAGCCCCTACTGCGTCGCGTAGTCTCGCGACAGAGGCATCAAGTAGATTTCCGATCGTGTCTTCAGCCGTAGTGGGATTAGGGCCGAGGGCGCGGAGAATTTCGCTCAACGGAGCTTTTCGCGAAAGCGCCAGCGCTTGAACGCGAGGATTCTGTGAACTCAGGCGATGGAATTCGTCGACGTCTTGTTCGGTGGCGTCAGTGAAAACTTGCCGCAAGTACGACGCAGTTTCGGTTCGATTAAAAGGATGAAGCTCAAGCCGCAGAGTTTCGGGCGGAGGGTCAAGATATTCCTGCCGATGTGTCCGGCACAAGGCTACCAAACGCACGCCCGCTGGCAGTTGCTCTCGGATTAAGTCACGCACGAAAGCTCGCGCTTCACCAATTTCCTCTGCCGCCATTTGTGCATTGTCAGCGGCATCGATGATGATGCAGAGAAGTGCTTGCGGGTTCTTTGATCTAAGCGAGGCGATGCTTTGTCTTAGGCGATAAATAAAGGCTCTTACATAGGCCGACGGTTCAGCATAAGGACTGGGGATGAGCAGGTGGCATAGCCCCTTAGCGGCCAGTTCATTTGTAATCTGAACTAGAGCATCCTTATGACGATGGCGATAACCGCTAGCGCTACGGTACTGACCATTACCAAAGCAGTCATAGAGAAGGCTCAATGAAGCAGCAGGTAGCCCCAACTTGATACGCGTTGCAAAAACAGACTTTCCCACCCCACCTGAAGCGTGAACGATGATAGGAATACCGTTTGCCTGCACGATCGCTTGAAAAATCTCTGGTTCCTGCTCACGCGGCAGCACGTTTTCAATATCTCTGATGAGGCACGGTGCAGGAAATATGCGACTCTCATCGGTTTTGAGCGCTCGGAGCACATCCATTCTAGTGATAGCTGGATTATCAGCACTTGCGGAAAGAGCCTTCTTAGTTACCAACTCCTTCAGTTGAACGGGGGCGTCAACGTCTACATCGACCAAGTAATAGCTAACGTCTTGGGCCAGTAAGTTTTGTTGATCCCATAGCCCTTCCTGATTTCCTTCGAGGCAAAGCCGCTTACAGAAGCTTGCGAGTGCTGTGCCACTGAGACTCGTGAATTGCTCTAGCTTCTTTAGATCATTGACATGCCGTGCTGGAACATCTTCAGCGGCGTCATGAATAGCTTCTAAAAAGTCGGTACTGATCGGGCGATTTGAAATGAACCAAAACTCTAACTTACTGTTTAGATCTACTGTTCGAAGATGTTGCTGAAGTGCCTTGTATCGCTCGGCGAATCCCCTAAATGTCTTTTCCAGCTCACTTGGCGTCCAAACCTTATCAGTTCTAACTGTCGAATGCTTGACCTGAATGTACCGGATAAGTGTTGCATCTTCAAGACTTTCACTTCCGTAGTACTCACCGACGTCAATCAGTTCTTCACCAGTCGTAACATGCTCTTCTGCATCTGTTTCAGATAAAGACGGCCCCTCAATCGTAATTGCTTTCAAGCTGGCAGTGGGCGAAATAAGAAGCAGGCAACGGCGGGCTGCCCACAAATAGTGGAACTGATCGCCATCCCGGCTTGCACGGACTAAATTAGTTTTGGACATTTAAAGTCACCCTTTCCAGGAGAAATACCAAATGCAAAAAATATGCGGGTCGATCTGCGATGCATAAGATGTTTATTATACTTTCATTCTTTTTCGTTGGGCTCGGACGTCCGATGAAACACTCTTCCAGAGATCTACTCCGTTCTAGTTGAATAACTATTGAATAGGCGAATTTGTACGTTAATATAACTTCCACTATAGAAATTAGGTAATTATGTGGATTATGGGAAGTTTAGCGTTCCTGAAAATACGGTATATGATAAACACAAGGAGCAATTGCAAGATTAATAATATTTCTTAATCTCACTTAAGAGTTCTTCTTCGTTTTTGTTGTCATAAACATAATCCATATATCTTTTTCGACCAGTTTTTAAATATGATAACCATCCCTGTAATGACGAAATATAATCATCATCTAATGTCAATAACTTAGAGTATTTACCAACATATATATTACCTGCATTCCATGACTCATGCCTTACTGGGAATAAATATCCATACCCCTCATCTTTAATTACTTTAGCATAGCCATTTTCGTCAATAACAAGTTGATTATGAACTCTATCATCCGCTTTTTGCATTTCTTCCTTTATTTCATCTTTAGTAAATAAATGGGTAGGTTTACCACACTTAATAAGTTTTATTGAAATACAGTTTTCATATTTCTCTAAAGGGAATAGACCTCGTTGATGAAGAAAATTATTTATAGTTTGTTGAAATTTATCCTTTAAACTTATTGCTTTTTTCCTATCATATATATAATAGCACTCAGCATCTAATGGTGACTTTAATTCTTTTATATAACCGTCTTTGCAAATATACATTAAAAGTTCTCCAAGAAAATCAAGTGTAATTCCACTATCCGGAACACTAAATTTGAAACAGAACTTAACTTTTGGTGATAAAATTCTCTCAGATTCTAATACCGTACTAAAACACCATTTACTATAATTGTCTTTTATATATTTCTTGCTCTTTTGGTTCTCAGCATTTTTCCGCTTTATTTCATCTGTATCAACTGGATTATCTATATCGTAACTAAATGGGTTTTTATTAAATACATTTAAGCTGAGAATTCTTCGCTCAATTTCATCATCACTTACATTACTTAATTTTTCATCTTGTTTTACTTTTGTATAAATACCTGAATATAACGTTATTAGCTTATCGATATAATTCCTAAAATCTGAATTGCTACATAATCCATGTCTACCGTCGTATGCACCGTTTATTCCATTATATGGACCGGTTTTCATAACAATTAAAAGTTTCCCTCTCATATAACGCCGTACTGTTTTATACCCCTCTGGCAGGGGAACTTCCGTGTCATAATCATAGACACCATATTGAGCACATGAAGCAGATACATAGTGTGCAGGCATATCTTCAACCAAATATTCATAAGTAACTACATTGTTTTCTTCAAATATTGGATTTAACTTATCAAGTTCTAGCAAAAAGTAATTCCATTTATAATTCTCGTTAAATCCTTCATAACACAAACATTTTGGTTTAACAATAAAGCAAATACCCAGTGTATCATATAAATTAATGCATCCTACTTCACTTGCTAATTCTGCATGACAAAAATCTAGACCTCCTCGGTCAGAAAAAAGCATATGATTATATGCAGGAGTCATTCCCACAATGTTTAATACTTCGACTATTTTATCAGCATTTCTCCATATTGAAGAACCCGGCGAGTTTGAACCAAATAGCTGTTTATTTAGAAAATTCCAATCGCTTGCCTGAGCTTTATCTTCATCACAATAAATATTAATCCAAACATTTAACCTTTCTTTAAATTCTTTTATAGTGGGGCGTAAGTTCGGATTATTATCAGTAGCATCTTTAAGTAGCTCATCTAACTCGACAAGGTGAGTATTTTTATACTTCTCAATATATCGCAAGCTGTGGCTTGGATCTAAATAATTATATACACCATCAAAGCCTCTATCATCTCTAGAAAGGAACATCCACAACGTTTTTGCAAGTGAAAAAACATCAGCTTTCTTACCATCCGCATTTTTGGGATCCCTTTTCATTTCTGGTGCAATAGTGAATGTGGCACCCAAGCCTTTATCCGATCGAGTAAAGTCATTAGGGTTATCTGGAAAATCTACTAAGCCAAAATCGCCTAAAGAGAATTCATCATCATATAAATAGATATTTGAAGGCTTTATATCTCTATGAGATATTCCTTTTTCATGCAATCTTACTAGTGTTTCTGAAAGTTGAACAACCCCTGATACTATTTCCTTTATTGATTTATCTTTAAGATAGACTTGTATTTTAACGGCTATCGGCATAGTGTACCAATATTCTTCTTCACATGAAATAATAATTGGAATAATTCCACGGATGATAGATGAAGTTTCTTTTGCTATATTTATTTCATCGATAAACCTAGCTTTTTTCTCGGTGCTTTTATTATATAATTCCTTCAGTGCAAATTCTTTAATAGTGTTTTTTTCTTTTACATGATATACTTTAGCATTACCACCCTCGCCAAGTTCCTCTATAATGTCAAAATTATCATGCCAACTGTTTAGTTTTTTCATTAAAATACTCCTCTCAATAGATCTCAAAAAAGCTATAAAGCCGTATTTTTAACTTCCCATAATTGCTATAACCGAAAGCATCCCTAACTTGATATTAGGTTCGCATTATAGACATACTGCAACCTTTAAATAGAAGTAATAAATTATACACTAGCAGTTATATTTTTATTATTAGTAGATAACATTTTATCATCCTAAATTTGAGATGGTTTAAGAATTATGTCGAATATAAATAATTAAAATACGGTCGCTAGTTTTTACGTTGCTTTAGTAAAATCGTAGTTATGGCCAATACTCCTTATAAAACAAAACCACCACCCCTAAATGAATTAGGAGTGGTGAGCTAAAGGAGATGTAGTTATTCTCATTCCTCAACCTTTCCTGCAAAAATTCTCAAACTATCTTGCAAAAAACACACGAGCTGTCAGTTTCAATATAGTTTGAGTATAACCACCCAGGAAAATAGCAGGCTCAACCTTCTTCATTTCAATCAAGTTTGAGAATTTTTGCAGGAATGTTTGAGAAATACCGACCTACTTTCAGTGAAGTTTGAGAATAGTTACATGTTTGCCACTAATCGGATTTAGTATGACTGATCTAAAATGTGGTAGCACATAACTTAAAACTAGATATATTAATTTTTCTTCTTATCCATAAATTGCAATTATCCCAACGGGAATTTTGGGTTTTTTTTGATATAGATTAAAATTTTAGGAATTCCTCTTCACGATGTCCTATTATTTTAATTTACTTTACCTTTGTTGAACAACCACTATTGGATATAGAAGTCAATCATATTTTCCCATTCTGAGCAAGAGGTTGGATTGCCGTTGTCATCATGAGTATTTACATCTTTGTTAATTTCCCGAATACCTAAAACGAGCTTGATTGTCCTTTAGAAATTTACCAAACTTACTGTTCCAGCTTTTTCTCAGACTGGTTTTTAGCATTGTAGTAATTGCCCTGGTGTGCCCTTATAATATCTACCGTAAGAACTCTTTTTTGATTGTTAGATTTGAATCCCGCTAATATATTTTTAACATCATTTAATAGTTCATTAGGGTTAATCATATCCGCAACACCATCCTTAGCTTTAATTGACTTCTGGACTAATACATTTTCGTCATCAGTTATTATAAATTCCATTTGATCACCATTATCAATGTCAAGATGTTGTCGTCAAATCCTTATGGGTACTGTAATTTGACCCTTTGATGTTAATACAGTTTTATAAACCTCCAATTCTTTCTCACTCCTTACTATTATTATAGTAAGGAATTAGTCAAGTGGGATTCTATTAACTTCATTTTCCAATGATACTCTACCTCTGCAAATAGCAAACATCTGGCTAAACCCTAAGTATTTTGAATTAGTATGGTAAAATTACACCCTATGAATTAAAAAGTTTCTATAGGGTACAAAGCATAGCAGGTCACATAAATTCAAAACCTCACAACTTTAACTTTATCTGTGAGGTTAAGATTAATCTGGCAGCGACTCGTGAGCTTGGAAGAATAATGTTCCTGGCTTAACCGCCATTTTTAAAATGGAATAGATGTCTCTCTGGTATCCCACTGAAAATCATTTATTGTTTTCAGTGTATTGATTCCCTGCAAAACTGAACAGGTTTTTTAGACATTAGGCAGGTTCTATACGAAAAAATAGCTTCAAAAGAATTTGGTAACTTCACCTATTATTTAGTTAGATCTTCCTGTGGTATTCTTCTTAATTTTCTATCATCGCTCTTCATAGATGTGTCCTTAAAACATCGATACCTAAAGAATTAACTATATTCTTTATCCTCTGGGTTTAACATTTTCCAGATATTTTTTTAATGAAGGAATTATTTCTTTGGCAATGTTGTTTAAATCTTCATCTTCTTTTCTAATAAAAGCTTTAAAATCCCTAAGTAAGGTTGGTATTTCTGTTCTTATATCAATATCATCAGATATTACGCTAATAATTAAAACATCATTATAAGATGAGTGTCTACTCGAAAAACTTCGTCTTTCAGTTTTACACCAACTAGAGTTAATGAAATTTCTTGTGATCCAAAAAATTACTGCGCCCGATTCATTAATACCTTTTTCAATAGCTTCAGTTATCGATTCACCATAGTCAATACTAATTTTATCGAACCAAACAGGTAACCCTGCACCACTTAAATATGGTAATAATTTTTCTATTTCAGGTTTATCATTAGTTGAGTGACTAATAAAAACAGGGGTTCTTTTACCCAACGGCTTTGTGATATATCCCTTTGCATGTAACTCCTCTTTTTCAACAAACCGAAAAAGCCCAGAATTAAATATATAGTCAACTTCTTCCCAACTACCTATAGTTGCAGAATTGAACCTTCTATTAGCCAGCTCTTTAATAAGCTCGCTTAACGTAATATCCGTCCTGTATTTAATTTTTAACTTTGGTAATTCATCTAGCATTGTTTTGATATGGTCATCAATTGGATTTTTGTAGCTAATAACAATATATAATTCTAAATTATATGGAACATTATTGACAAATAAACTCACCATTTGCAGAGATGAAACATCTTGTTCTTTAAGTAATTTTATCAGAACAGAAATTAGCGGTTTCCTAAGACCATAATCACATTCCCAAACATAATCCTTATCTAATGACATAACATCCCCCATTTTTTATTTTAATGTCTATTCTTGTGAATATGCTTTTCATATTCCTCTCAGATGTATTCTTAATGAAGATCTTGGCATTTGATTTCCCCCAAAAGTCAGACATCTCCTACGCACATTATAAGTATCCAACAGCCTTCCTTTTTGGGGGTATTACATATGTGGGAAACCAGAGGGTTTTACCCCTTCTAGAAGCACCTAAATATGTTATAATATTTTACGTTTAAAAAATTCGCCATTAAAACAAATTATTGACTAATCTTATATTTAATTTCTCAATTTCTAATTAATCTTCATTTGATAATTGATTATTTGTAATACATAAAATTCTTGAGCTTTACTTAATGTAACATAGTACAATCGACCATCGTCATCTTCCCCATCAATTTGTGGGTAGATTATATTTTCAAGATCGTTATCCAAATATACTAAAACCGACTCAAACTCTGTACCTTTTGATTTATGAATAGTTCTTATATTATTTTTCTTTTCTTCCTTAACATTTAAACCATTTACTAAATCCTTAATCAATAATTCCTCAGCTAAATTTCTAAATGCTCCTCGACCACCAATCTTCTTTAAAGACAGGCCTATATTTGCAAAGAAATTATTTAAATCATAATAAAATTCAATTATTGTCTTACCCATATTGGTTAAATTATTGTTTACCATATACTCCAATAAAGAAACGGCATAGCTTCTTTTAAGCATTTTATCAAGGGTTTAAGTATTTTTAAATGGATCTTTCAGACAACCGTGTCTATCCGTTTTAAGTAATTTTATAATTTCTTTTACTGCTGTTTCATACCTTGAGCTGGTTGCATATTCATACGCAATTAAAAGACAATATAACAATCTTTGTCTATCTGCATCAGCATCATAGAGTTCGCTCCATATACTATACCTGCAGTTGTCGGAGCAATTTTTTAACTTTGTTACGGATTCGTTTTTTCTAGTTATTATACAGCTACTTCCATTTAACCCCAACCCGTTTCTTTCATCATTATATTTTTTAATTACTTCAGCTACATTGTTGCAAATTATTATAGAAACATTGTTTCTTCATATTTTGATCCCCATGAAAACTGTTAATCCTATAAACTCTTTCAATGACTATTGCAAAGTGTTATCTCCTTTATAAGCCCTGTCCATAAGAATACAATCACAATAAAACTTCCAATTATTAGCCTTTAACTAACTTCGCCTAATAGAAATTAGTAGAAACTGTATGCACAGGATACCATTGGCTAGCTACTTTACTCACCTATCATTAATAACAGCATTCTAACACCTATAATTAGACAATGCATAAGAATTCTGTCGAAACGATAAAATGATACTGTACAGCGTACAGATTCTCTCTGAATGAAGTGCCACTATTGTTCCCCAATAATAAACTCGTACAAAAAGTCCTATCCCCACTCCCTCTCAGCCCTTTATTTTCAGCCCTCCTAATTTTCCTCAACAATAAAAAAGTCGTGCAAATAGTCCTATTACCACCCGATTTAAAGTCGTGCAAAAAAGTTTTCTGACAATGGGCTATAAAAAACTTGGACTAAAATTCCCAGGGAGGGCAGGTTCAAGGGGAATGGGTTAAGGGATAAAATCAGGGTACAGGGATAAGGTTAAAGGGTTATTTCCCTGCATTCTCTTCCTGTCTTATTTCAAATCTTTCCCCTTAATCCCTAAATCCTTGAACCTGGTTTTCCCCTTACTCCTTAATCTTTAACCCTGAATTAAAATCCTGTAAAATCAATGCCTGAGGGCTTTGGGATAGGGGGGGTGATACAGGTGGTTTTTTTAAAAAAGGCGGGGAGCTTCCCTGTTTTGGGGTCTTATATTTGCCTATTTCTCGCTCTATTTTTTACTCTGCCCATTAATTCTCTATGGGATTTCCGTTGTTTTTTTCTGCTATTTTTTCAGGGGTAGGGAAAGAAAAAAACTCCCTGCAAACTCTAAAATGGACCCCAAGTCAAGGACAAATTGAAAAAAGCCTATGCAACTAATTCGAGAAGCTGCTCCCGGTACTTTACTGGGGGCAGTTTCTTCAGATTCCACTGACCCCGTTCTTCATTGTAGTATTGGATATAGTCATCTACGATTTGCTGCAGCTCTTTTAGACTTACACAGGATTGGTAAGAAATCTCGTCCTTCAGATGTCCGAAGAAGGATTCCTGTGGAGCATTGTCCCAGCAATTCCCGCGTCTTGACATGGACTGGCTCAGGTTATACTCGCTCAGTTTCTTCTGGAAGGTTGGGCTGGTGTAGTGCACACCCTGATCAGAATGGACGAAGGCATCCTCTCGGAGGGAGTTCCCATGGTTACGCAGGAGAATATCGATGGTCTCTAAAGAAATCTCCAGTTTAAGGTTGTCCGACACATAGTGTGCTAGGATCTCCTTAGTGGTACCATCCTTGATGGTGGAGAGGTATCCGAGGAATCCATCTTTGCCCGGTAGATAAGTGATATCAGTGAGAAGGACCTTACCGGCTACACCCTGATCAAATTGGCGCTGCAGTTTGTTGGGGACAGTGCTATGCTCCTTAGTGGCTTTTGCGATTCGTCGATACGGATTGGCTCGGCGGATCGGGCAGACAATTCCAAATTTGCGCATCAACCGCTGTACCTTCTTGCGATTGATGGTGACTCCT
>CAMKSY010000149.1 GCA_946415545.1 uncultured Pelosinus sp.
TAATTGAATAACGCTCCCGAGAGATTAAAGGAACTTGTAAAGTTGTCGCTAGTTCTTGTGCTAATTCTTCTATTGCGCAGGAAGGGGATTGTATTGTTGTCACTAGTAAGTCCATTCCATCACCTATTATCTAATACAAATATTTTGATCTTAATTTATAACAAAGTATCTTTAATGTATAGTCTGGTTACTAAGAATTTATGTACGTTTAAACATTTTATATAAGTCTTTAGGAGTAAAGCGTATTATTGCAGGTCGCCCATGAGGACAAGTATAGGGTAAATGGGTATTACATAATTCTCCAATTAAAGCTTGCATTTGCCGCATATTCAGTGTTTCCCCAGCCTTAATCGCAGCACGGCAGGATGCTATTTGCAGACAATGATGGCGTAATTCCTGGGGGTTAGGCTCATGCATGTTTTGAATATATTCTAAGATCTGCCTAATCGCCGCTTCGGTTTCTGACAACGGAATATCACTAGGTAACTCAGATAAACGCATGGTATTCGGTCCTGCTAATTCTAACGTGAAGCCTAATTTATAGAAAGTATCATGATATTCTGAAATAATATTGATTTCAGTAGTATCAAAATCCAAAAATAAAGGCACTAGTAATTGTTGCGAAGGAATACGCTCTGTATGTTGACTCATCTTGTCATAGAGAATACGTTCATGTGCCGCATGTTGATCAATAATGTACAAACCGTCAGGACCTTTGCTAATAATAAAGCAATCATCAACTTGTCCAAGAGGATATAGCGTAAACTGAGACTCCTCTGTCTCTGTAAGGGCTGATATCACATTAGGAACTGGTATATCGAAGGACATCATTTCTTCCCTCTCTAATGTATCTCGCACTACGTTTAGGGGGAGTGGGGTTTCTTGCCAAGAACTTACTATAGGGGCAGATGCAGCACTATAAGACGGATTTTTATAGTCATTATTCATATTATATGGATTCGAAGCAGAATGAGAATAAGAACTGAGGTTGGGTTTAAACTCAACAGTAGCTGCCAGCTGATCGGGAGCATGTGGCGCCGCCAAAACTTCTATAACGGCCTTATATACGGCTCTAAAAATTTTTTGTTCATCACTGAATTTAACTTCACTTTTTTGAGGATGAACATTAACATCAATCGTATCAGTAGGAACGCTAAGATTTAAAACAGCTAAAGGATATCCACTCTTAGGTAATAAAGAATGATATGCATTATCTAGAGCTTTCGCTATTGAACGACTATTGATCACTCTTGCATTAACAATAACAGTCTGCCACTGACGACTACTTTTTAACAAAGTCGGTTTGGATAAATAGCCAGATATTTTTATGTTATCAGTTGTATTTTCATAAAAAACCGGCAGCAAATCAGGAGCAATTTTTTGTCCGTATATATTACTTAATGTATCCTGTAACTGATTATTACCAGGAGTAGAAAGAACCAATCGATTATTATTAATCAACTTAAAAGCAATGTTAGGATTGGCTAATGCAATTTTCGTTAAAATATCATGAATATGAGAGCTTTCAGTAGAGGGGGTTTTTAAGAACTTCTTGCGAGCAGGAGTATTGAAGAATAAGTCTCTAACGACAATACTTGTACCTACACTTCCACCTGCTTCTCGAATGTCAGTGGTCAATCCTCCTACCACCTCTACATATGTTGCCAATGATTGGTTATCATGAAGACGAGTGGTTAATGAAAATTTAGACACTGCTGCAATACTAGGAAGAGCCTCCCCACGAAAGCCCAAGGACGTAATGGTTGCTAAATCTTCCGCTACACTAATTTTACTCGTAGCATGACGTAAAATAGCAAGTTGTGCATCCTCAGAACTCATACCAATACCATCATCTGTTATTCGAATAAAACCAATACCGCCTTCAGCGATTTCAATTTCGATATTTTTGCTTTGTGCATCAATAGAATTTTCAACAAGTTCTTTTACAATAGAAGATGGGCGTTCTACTACTTCTCCTGCAGCAATTTTATTGGCTGTATTTTCATCTAAGACATGAATAACACTCATAATTTACCAGACTCCTGTTTTGCCTGATTCTGTAATTGATAGAGAATATTGATCGCTTCAATGGGAGTAATTGTTGTAATGTCTATTGCTAATAATTCATCTACCGTCGCTGATGTGAATAGGGACATGGGAGTGGTGGCAGCTGCCGATTCCGCTACAGAAAGAGAAAGATTTTGCGATTGTACATGATTTTGTTCCAATTCTACTAACAGCTCTTGAGCTCTTTTAATTACCTTCTGTGGTAATCCTGCCAATTGGGCTACGTGTATACCATAGCTTTTATCTGCGCCACCAGGGATTATGCGACGTAAAAAAACTACATCGCTCCCTCGCTCTTTTACTGCCACGGAATAATTTTTAACGGTTTTATGATTATCAGCTAGTTCTGTAAGCTCATGATAATGTGTTGCAAATAGTGTTTTAGCTTTAACACGTTCTTTGATGTATTCAATTACAGCACGAGCAATACTCATCCCATCAAAGGTACTCGTTCCTCGCCCAATTTCATCTAGAATAATTAAACTTTGGGATGTAGCATGCTTTAGTATTTGTGCAACTTCATTCATTTCTACCATAAATGTACTTTGCCCAGTTGATAAATCATCACTGGCTCCTACCCTGGTAAAAATACGGTCAACGGGGCTAATAATCGCTTCTCGGGCGGGAATAAAGCTGCCGATTTGTGCCATAAGTACAAGTAATGCTACTTGACGCATATAAGTGGATTTACCTGCCATATTAGGACCAGTAATAATCATAATTTCATTACTATGGTGGTTCAATTCACTATCATTAGGAACAAATAATTCTCGTTTTAATAATCGCTCTACAATCGGATGGCGACCATCTTTAATAGTGATTTCTCTCGTTTGGGTTATCGTAGGCCTAATATAATTATGACGAAACGCAACCTCACTTAGACTAATAATAGCATCCAACTGCGCTAACTGTCTGGCTGTTTCTTGAATTTCTTTTATATATCCTTTAATATGATCTCGTATTTTAGAAAACAAATGATATTCAATCGTAACAATCTTTTCTTGAGCACCGAGAATCTTAGACTCAAATTCTTTTAACTCTGGTGTAATGTAACGTTCAGCATTTGCTAGAGTTTGTTTCCGAACATAGTTAAGTGGAACAGAAGCTGTATGAGAATGAGTAACCTCAATATAATAGCCAAAAACTTTATTATAGCCAACTTTTAGAGACTTAATGCCAGTGTTTTCTCTTTCTCTCGTTTCAATATCCTGTACAAACTGTTTACTATCTCGCGCTATCGTATGTAATTCATCTAATTCTAGATCATAGCCTCGTTTAATTAATCCCCCCTCGCGCACAGAAAATGGTGGATTATCTACAATAGCAGTATCAATTAAAGTAACAAGATCAACATGGGTATGCAGATAAAAGTGTAAATTACTTAAAAAGATCGTATTGGTTTTTTGTAGCTGCTCCTTAATAGTAGGTAATACCACTAATGAGGATTTTAAGGCAATTAAATCACGAGCACTTGCAGTGCCAACTTCAATACGAGTTAATATTCGTTCAAGATCATAAATATTAGTTAATGTCTCATGGATAGTCTGACGCAACGTAGGTTTTTCTAAAAGCTCTGCAATAGATTCTTGACGCTGTATAATATGAGTTGTATTCATTAATGGGTATTCCAACCATTTCTTGAGCAAACGACCACCCATTGCTGTCTTTGTATGATCTAACACATGAAGCAGAGTATCTTTTTTACCTCCATCTCTTACGTTGCGTGTCACTTCCAAATTACGCATACTAGTAGAATCAATTGTCAAATATTCAAATGCATTATAATTTATAAGTCGATTGATATGTGACAAATCTGTTTTTACAGTCTGGTGTAAATAATATAATAAATAACCAATGGCAGCAAGAGCTGCATCTCGTTTAGGCAAATCATCCGCCATAAAATGCTGCTTTGGTAAAGCACTAACTAACATCAGATTATCAATAGTTAATGTTGTATGAGTACAATGAGGTATGCGATTACTAATAAAAGTATTTAACTTTTCAATATTTTCAATTTTACTTGCTAGCACTAACTCCGTAGGCATCAAGCGAAATAAATGATCGTATAATGCTGTTAATCTCTGAGATCCTAAAAAGGTTGCCCAGAGACATTCGCCTGTAGAAATATCAGCTGCAGCAAGAATTAGCTCTTCTTCGTCTTCATATAACACTGCCAAATAGTTATTATTGTTATCCGGTAAAAGATTTTCAGCAATTATGGTACCCGGAGTAATAATTTTGATGACCTCACGCTTAACGATCCCTTTAGCTTGCTTTGGATCTTCGACTTGCTCACAGATAGCTACTTTATATCCTTTACTTATCAGCTTTGCAATATAAGTATCTGCTGCATGATAAGGTATACCACACATGGGAACACGTTGTCCGCCATCTCTTGCTGTAAGTGTAATTTCTAATTCACGTGATGCCAACTCTGCATCCGTAAAAAACATTTCATAAAAGTCCCCCATACGAAAAAATAAGATTTCATTTTCATGCTGACTCTTAATTTCTAAATATTGTTCCATCATGGGGGTATACTTAATTGTCATAGGTGCTTGCCTCTCTTTCTTGGTGGATTTGAAATTATATAAAAAGAGATGTTGCTGTTTAGCTCATTAATCAATTAGTTTTCCTTTTAGTATCCAGGTTTGTGCAGTTGTAATTCTAATATTTACAAGCTGGCCAACTTCCTCTGTTCCTTGCTTGTCCCATAGAACAATCTTATTCGTAGTGGTACGCCCCATAAGTCTATTCTCATCTCTTTGACTAGGCCCCTCCACTATAACAGTTACTATAGTACCTGCTAATTGTTTATTAATTTCCAAGCTTATATCGTTCTGTACATCCATTAATTTTTGCAGTCTTTCTTTTTTGACTGCCAAAGGTACTTGATCAATCATCGTAGCTGCTGGTGTACCAGAACGTTTGGAATACAAAAATGTATAGGAAGCATCAAAACGAATTTCTTTAAGAAATTCAAGAGTTTCTTGGAATAACTCATCAGTTTCACCAGGAAAACCTACAATAATATCAGTAGTAATACTAGCATGAGGAATAGCTTCGCGAATTTTTTTAACTAATTTACGATAGTAATCAGTTGTATAACCCCTATTCATCATTTTTAAGATGCTATCACTACCTGACTGAACAGGTAAATGAAAATGATCACAGATCTTTTTACTATTTAAAATCGTATCAATTACCTTATCGTTTATGTCACGTGGATGCGATGTCATATAGCGAATACGTTCAATGGTTTCCACTTGATCAACAGCCTTAAGTAAGTCAGCAAAATCACCATATTCTTTGGTATCATTGCCATAGGAATTAACATTTTGCCCTAATAATGTAATCTCTTTAAATCCATCTAGTCCTAATTGATGAATTTCCTCTGTAATATCAGATAAAGGACGACTCCGTTCACGTCCCCTCACATAAGGAACAATACAATATGTGCAAAAATTATTGCAACCATACATAATAGGTACCCACGCTGAAATTTTTCCACGACGTATTGTTGGTACGTCAAGCGCTAAACGTTCGGCCTGATCCCAAACGGCTAGAACATGATCTTTTGATTCTTCAAACTCTTTTACAACCTCTACTAACTGATGCACGTTGTGAGTACCAATAATTAAATCGATATGTGGAGCTTTTTTAAATAACTTTTCTTTATCCTTTTGCGCCATGCAGCCCGCAATAGCAATAATGAGATTCGGGTTGCTTACCTTTAAATTTTTTAATTCTCCAATTTTACCATAGATTTTTTTCTCAGCGCTTTCTCTTACACAACAAGTATTAATTAAAATAAAATCAGCGTCCTCTAGATTTTCAGTATATTCATAGCCAATACTTTTAAGTTGACCAGCTAATCGTTCAGAATCGTGCTGGTTCATTTGGCAACCATAAGTGTACGTAGTAAAATATTTGCTATTGGAATCCTTCACTTTATTTGATGGTATTTCTACATTATATTGATCTGGTTTTGACATATATATCAACTCCCATAAATTCTACATTATTCTTCAATATTATAGCTTAAATGATTCAGTTTATCAAACAAGCTTAGCTGATTTAATTAGTGTTTAATAGAAAAACTAGCTCAATTATGAATGGCTAGTTTTTTCCTATCAATTATATATTTATTAAGGGGTTATTTATCGAAAAATTTAACAAATTGTTCTTGATTCATTGATATTAGGTATCACTATCAATATTAGACTTTACTTATCTTGATTTCGTTTTCCACTCATTTCATCAATCTCAATTTTAACAATCGTTACTGCATTAAGCTGTTTTTTTATTACTTCATCCCTGCGTTGGATGGATAGCGGGGTTAGAACTTCACATAATTGGATTAGTTTATTAATTTTTTCTTCATTATTGTTAATGATGATAGCTCTTCCTGTAACCAATACTGTCTCATAATGTGTGACAAATTTTTCAGCTACTATATTCTCTTTCCCGATCACAACAAAGGATACTTTGTTATTTTGCTCAATAACATCTAATTTGCGACCTTTTACGAAACAATGAAAATAAATTGCATTATCATCCTGCATATAAAAATAGTTTACAGGTACTCCATAGGGAATGCCATCTAAAGTTGACATAGAGAGTACCCCATAGTTACTATCCTTTAATAATTGAACAGCATCTGCCAATGACATTTTTCGATTTGGCTTCATCATGATAACAATCCCTCCATAAATACTTTCCTACATTATTATCAAATAACATTATAACATAACAATGCAGGATTTCTACTATAATTGTAGCTTTATGTTCATGACTGGCAAGAGGGGTACATTCTGGATGAGAATGAAACACCTCAGAGTATCCTGACATTGCTTGATTTTCATATATTTTTACATTGAAGCGTTTTAATTCTTTAATTTTTTGGTTAATCGATAATAACCAATAACTTACTATGTCACATTTACTATAATCCACGAATAGTATACAGCAGGTGATTATATCTAACTAAAAAATGAATGAAGGAGCAGAGAAAATGAAATATCCAAAAGGAAAAGGTTTTGATCTCACTGGTGGCTTAATTATAACGGTGGTACTCGAAGAGTACTCTTTAACTGGAACATTTCTAGGCGAAATAGAAAACCGTTATTGTAAGGAACCAACTCATGTTAGTGTACAGGAAGATTCTGAATTTATTTTATTACAATTAACATGTCCAGTTGATATAATAAATGGACCAGAATTCCCCATAGGTACAATTATCGCTGTAAATGTTGAACAAATCTTATTTATTGCTCCTGGCGGTATCTGTGATACAGATGCGACCACCGTAACTTCTAGCAATTAAATCTTAATTATAGTTAAAATCCTAAGCCCAATAGATGAATTGGGCTTAGGATTTTAACTATAAAAACTAAATTCTTCTAAATTTTTTAGAATTCTACTTCGAATTTAATAAAAAATCTTTGGAGAAACTAAATCAGGAGGTGATAATTATGGGTGAAAAACATCCTGATCGTACGAATGAGTGGAGTAAACAACAACAAGCATTGAAAAATATGAAAAACATTGCTCTATCGACCAAAGATTCCAAGGAAGAAAAAAAAGCTCATCAATAAGCAACCTTCATTTTTATTTTCATTTGCAATATGTAGTTAGGCCTAAACAAATGTATTATTATTAGCTGCTCTGGCAAGAGCAGCTAATTCACTTAGTGGACCCTACTAAAAAAGCGGTGGCTATAAAATTAATAATTAATTATTCAATAAGGATTTTATCAAGGCTAATTTTTCCTTTGCCGCTTGTTCTCCTTGGCCTATACATAGCAAAGCTTGTTTCGTATCTTTAAATTTCGTTTCAAAAGTATTAGGACGAATAATAATATCAGCATATTGCTCTGCTTTAAGCAAGGTTACTTCCCGTCCCATAATCTCAATACATTGAATCAATATTTCTCCTACAGTCTTAATATCATAGTTAAACTGACCATCATAGCCTAAATCTACTCCGATTACTACATCAGCCCCCATATGACGCAAAATATCAGTTGGTAAATTATTTTTAACTGCCCCATCTACTAATGTCATACTTCGATATTTCTTTGGAAAGAATATTCCTGGTATTGAAATACTTGCACGAACAGCTTCTGTTAATGAGGTATTATGATAATATCTTGCATTTAAAATACCACGGCGATCAAAAACCGGAGTAGTAAAGAATATAGTATCTGCCGAATGTAAATCAACAGCCGTAATAGCAATTGGAATCTGAGTATCTCTTACAGTCTTATTCTGCCACAAATGATAAAAATATTGTTCTACCTTATCCCCTTTTATAAAGCCAGTAGGTAATACAGACCAAAAACGAAATGCACCATTAAACAACCATTTCATACCATGTTTGAAAAGATCGCCTACAGTAACATTTAAATCAATTAGCTCATCCATTTTAATATTTTGTATCATATTCTGCATTTGTTGTGGACTATAGCCACAAGCGTACATACTAGCAACAATCGCACCTGCACTGGTTCCGCTAATAATATCAATCGGGATGTTATGTTCAACTAGTACCTTTAGCACTCCTATGTGCGCCATACCTCGAATGCCACCACCACTCAAGGCTACCCCTACTTTTTGCTTTCTATTATTTAACTTATATTCATTATTTTTACTAGTCATGACATCACCTCTTATACACGCTTACTATATTCTATGAATAGCAGATGCAATACGGTGTCACATAACATGTAAAAAACTAACCCTACTCCATAAAATCTCATTCTGTAAGAAAGCTAAATGCTATTACTCTGCAGCACTGTTTTAAATGTCTAAATACAGAAAGACTTGATCAACATTTCTAGATAGTTGATCAAGTCTTTTCTTTTCTACTTAATTATTTCAACTGTACAGCCATTTTTACACATTGCTGCATTTGCCTCATCAGTATCAATATGCATTTCTAAACGAAAATTCTCATGAACTCTTATTAATACATTATCAAAAGTCAAACCTCTCTCACCGTCACAACGCACTTTAACAATTTCATTATCCTGTACGCCAAATTTCTGAGCATCATCAATGCTCATATGGATATGACGCCCTGCAGCAATAACCCCCTCTTCAAGAGTTACTGTACCTTTAGGTCCAACAACAGTAATGCCGGCAGAGCCTTTTGTATCTCCTGACTCACGAACCGGAATGCCTATTTTAAGCTTTAAAGCATCAGTAAGAGCTATTTCCACCTGAGTTTGCTTGCGCACAGGTCCTAAAATTCTAACATTTTTAAAAGAAGATTTCTCTGTAACTAAATCCACTGTTTCATTAGCGGCAAACTGTCCTACCTGTAATAAGTCTTTCTTAACAGTAAGTTGATACCCTTCTCCATATAAAATATCTAAATCGGCTTGGGATACATGGATATGTCTTGCTGAAATACCTACTGGAACTTTTGTTTCTAACATGCTGTAAACACTCCTCAAA
>CAMKSY010000150.1 GCA_946415545.1 uncultured Pelosinus sp.
GCTGCCGGTGTTCGTGAGATTTATTTGCCGGGAGAACGAGAGCAGATTTTAGAAAAAAGTGTATTAGTAAAAGGAATTGAAATTCCTAACAAATTATTTGCGGAATTAAAGGACATTGCTTATGAGTATGGAGTGCCTTTGGTTGGAGCATAGGCTGCACATATGAAATGGTTGCCAATGGTTGATGTTTACCTTAGCATTGATTGTTGGCAACCATTATTATAGGATAAAAACAGGCATTGCAAAGGTAGATCGATTATCTGAGACAAAGGAAAAAGAGCAGTATTGTAATCTGGGTCTTTTAGGTAAGGAGTGAAAGTAATGGCTGCTAGAATGGATAGGGTACTCGAATATGTGGAACGTATTACAAAAGAAGGTAGCGGAGAAGATAAAGCAACAGGTGTAAGTGCTGCTGCCGTTGCTGCAGAATTAGAAATTCAGCGCAGTGATGCCTCGGCAGATCTTAATAAATTATGTAAATTAGGCTATGTTGAAAAGAACGGTACGCGGCCAGTCATGTACCTTTCGATTAAAAATGGAAAAGATCATGCTAAAGAATTGCAAGCTTCAGGAGTAAAAAGTTCAGACAATAAGGATAACAATGCAAACCAAGATATTCCTTTTTCAAATATTATTGGGAGCAAGGGCAGTATCAAAGCTCAAATTGAGCTGGCGAAAGCCGCTGTAGTATATCCGCCTAATGGTCTGCATACTTTGATTTGCGGTGAAAGTGGTGTTGGTAAAAGCTTAATGGCAGAAGCAATGTGGCGTTATGCAGCTCAGATATGGGCTCAAAGGGGACAGGGGAATGAAAAGGTTCCTTTTGTTACCTTTAGCTGCGCTGATTATGCCGATAATTCACAGTTGCTCCTTTCTCAACTCTTTGGATATGTCAAAGGTGCTTTTACAGGTGCCAATGAAGAGCACGAGGGGCTGGTGGATCGAGCAAGTGGCGGTATCCTGTTTTTAGATGAGATACATAGGCTCCCCCCAGCGGGGCAGGAACTGCTCTTTACGTTAGTTGACAAGGGAATTTATCGGAGGCTTGGTGAAAGTCGAGAAGAGCGAAAGGCGCAAGTAATGCTGATCTGCGCAACTTCAGAGGATATTTCCAGTTCATTGCTAATGACATTTCGGCGGCGTATACCAGTACAAATTACCTTGCCCAGAATTAGCGAAAGACCCGTAAAAGAAAGAATTGCTTTAATTGTTCTGTTTGTAAAACAAGAAGCCATACGCTTAGATTTGCCAATCTGGATTTCAGGGGAAGCCTTACGTACCTTTACGTATTATAATTGTCCTGCCAATATTGGTGAATTGCGTAATGATTTGCAATTATGTTGTGCAAGAAGCTATTTATCCTATTTAGCGTCAGCAGTGGATAAGCTAACCATTGATACGAACGTGATACCACAACGGATATTTTCAATGGTCAGACATCAAGAGGTGATTGATGCTTCGATTAATAAACTCTTTAAAGATGGTCTTGCTGTTGAGCCTGGAGGACAGCCTTTAACGCAAAATTTATCCAACAATTATGATTTGCCCATTGACCTTTACAGCTTTATTGATAAGAAAATCGCCAGCCATCGGCAGATGAGAATGTCAGATGAAGATGTTGAACATCAGGTTGGAAAAGATTTAGAAAAATATTTTGAATCAGTTGTCCAGGCATTTTTTAAGCCGGAACATTCCGATATGCCAATCAGTATTATTCAGCAAAACTTATGGGAAGCTGCAAATTCCCTTTTAAATGATGCAGCAGGTAAGATGAATCGAAAGTACGGGAGAAAGACACTAGTCGCTTTAGCGCTGCACTTGCAGCAATTTAAAGAACGGGTTGCATCAGGACGCGTCGTTTATAATCCTAACCTCAAGGCCATCAAAGCAGAGCATGGACTGGCATACAGCATAGTACAGGATAATGCTGCTAATCTAACAAGAAAACTCGGCATCACAATGTCTCCTGATGAGATTGGTTTTATTGCGATGTTCTTAATCCATGGCTCTGATGATATCGCCACATCCAGAATCGGTTTGATTATTGTGGCTCATGGCCGGGGAACTGCGCAAAATATGGCGGAAGTAGCTAATAATTTATTAGGTACAGATCATGTGAAATCCTATGATATTCCCTTAAATAAAAGTAACGCAAAAACAGTAGAAGAATTGCAAGAAGTTGTATTAAAAGCCAATGAAGGCCGTGGAGTTATTATTCTGGTAGACATGGGGTTCTTAGTTACAATGGAGAATATGCTAGCCAAGGCGACTGGTGTTCCTCTAAAAATTATTCCAAATGTTACTACTGCATTAGTTCTGGAAGCAGGAAGAAGAGTATTAACAACTGATGATACTCTAGAACAGGCAGTCGCTAATATTTATACCTCATATGATGAATATATGTTGACCTTAAGGCAGAAAAGGCAGTCTAAAGTTGATAGTGAAGAAGGTAAAGGAATTATCTTAGTTACTTGCTCCAGCGGGGAAGGGGTAGCTAAAAAAATTAAAGAAATATTGCTTGACAATATTCCGGAAACTCACAATATGAGCTTTATTATAGCGGGGGCTATGAGCGATATACAAGGAATAGCTGCAGAGGCTGGGGAGAATCTGCGAATTGCTGTTGGCAGTATTGATCCAAGGTTAGAAGCAATACCTTTTGTACATGTCAGTGAATTATTTTCGCAAGATGGAATTAATCGCATTTGTGCCTTGCTAAAGCTGGAATTAAAAGAAGAAAATCAGATCAGTCTGGATGAATATGCAAAGGGAGAGGCCTACGCATTAGTCGCTGGACAACTTAATAAATTTGTCAAGACGTTATCAGTAAATCAAGTTAAAGCTTGTTGTGAAGAGCTGGTTGAAAAAATTGAACATTATTTTTTCAATGGAAAAATATCGCAGGATGCGATTGTTCGCATTTATTTACATGCTGCTTGCATGTTTGACCGTATCCATGCTGGTGAAGCATTGCAGCCTCCGGATTGGAGTGAACAGATTAAAAGTGAAAGAAAGGTCGATTTTCACCAATTAAAAAATATCGTAGATTATGCTGCGGTTACACTGAGGGTAGAGGTTCCTGACTCTGAAACCTGCTATTTCCTAAGTACACTTCCTGTTATAAATAAGTAACAGGTTAAGCAGCAAGAAAACCTAGAATATGAGACATGATTAAAGGAGCATGATATGAATGTTGAATGCTGCGTATGTGATTTGGATGGCACACTTCTCCATTCATCGATGACGCTTAGCCATGGAAATATCAGTGCCATACGCACATTACAGGAACGTGGGGTTATTGTGGTGTTGGCTACTGGACGAAACGATCTTTATGTTAAAGATATAGCTCGTCAACTGGGGATCTCCACACCGATTATTTCTTGTAATGGCGGCCTAGTGCGCTGGCAAGATACGGGAGAGGTCCTTTATAGTAGGCACCTTCCTTCACCAACTGACCGTAAAATCATTGAATATTGTATGGCAAAGGGGTATGATTTTACGGTCAGTAGTTATGATTGTATTTATCATCAGAAAAATAGTGAACGAGTTGCTGTGTTTCACCAATATAATGAAAAGGTACAGCCTGCCTTTCGGGTACCATTAAAAGAGATGGCTCAACCTGATGCTATGCCTCTGGGAATGTTATTGAAATTATTTATATGGAAACTTAATGCAAGTCAGATCGATGAGTTTGTACAGCTTCATAACGCGGATGGAGGACTTACCATTGTTTCATCTGAGAAAAATGGTCTGGATATAATGGCGCAATATACTTCCAAAGGAGAGGCGCTGCGGGTTTTTGCTGAAAAATATGACATTGATCTTGCTAAAACAGTGGTATTTGGTGATAATTATAACGATATCAGCATGATGGAACTGGCAGGTTATCCAATAGCGGTAGCCAATGCGGAAGAACAAGTGAAGCAGGCTGCAAAGTATGTGACGCTGTCTAATAATGAAGATGGTGTTGCCTATGCTATTCACCAGTACATTCTTGGTAAAGGTTAATGATGTGAATTCAAGATTATTCAATACCAGTAAGCGGGAAAAGAAACCTTTAGCAAAGTTAAATGAATTACATCTTATACGATAAAAGACACTATTTGCTGATTGTGCAAATAGTGTCTTTCATGTATGCGAAAATAAGTGGATACTCTATAATAATTAACATATAATGTATTTATCGGATTACATAAGTCCTTCTATAGACCATTTGTGCCCAGGTAAGGGCAGAAAAATAACCTTGCAAGGAGTAATGACTATGCAATGTAATAATTTTAAAATTGTTATTTCTGGAGATATATGCATAAACTCTCTATATTGGACCACAGATCCTCAAAATAGTAAAGGATTGAATTGGCAAAACAGCTTAAACATACATAGTGTTTTAATGCCAGGTGAAGCACTGTTGTTAGCAAAGCTGGTAACGTTAGCAACAGGGTCCTGTGTACTGTCACCTCAAATACATGATCTTGAATCGATTGCATCAAAGGAATATCTAAGAGCAATGGCGGAAGTAGACTTGTTTCCTGTGTCTGGCAATAAAAAGAATAATGATAAGGTGTACAGAGTAAAGCGACTCCTGGGGTTCGCAGGACCGGCTTCTGGCGTACCTAAATTGCTGCCAATTATCAATGATGACGCAAATGCTGATATGGTTATTATTGATGACGAAAATAACGGATATCATTCAAATGAAGAGTTTTGGCCCCTAGCCTTAAAAATGCCTGATAACACACCAATTATTTTATATAAAATGAGTAACCCTATCAATACAACTCTTCTTTGGAAAAATCTTGAGAAGAATCATATGGAGAAAACCATCGTTATTATCAACAGTGATGATTTACGTTCAAAAGGGGTTAACATTAGCAGAAGCCTTTCCTGGGAAAGGACTGCACAGGATTTCGTGTGGCAGATTAACAATAGTCCAAACCTTGATTTTTTGACACAATGCCGTCACCTTGTGGTTCTTTTTGGTCTCGAAGGCGCCATTTATTATAAAAATGAAGGTGTGCCTGAATCGTGTTTGTATTTTTTACCTTACGAGTTTGAAGGAGAATTTATTACAGAGAGTCAAGGAAAAATGTCTGGTTTTACTTCATGCTTTGTGTCTGGAATTGCACGCAGTATTGTGATGGGGCATGAGAATAACGAAGATCTGGCGGCATTAATAGGTGAAGGGATACGGGAAGGAATTGTTGCTGCGCAGAAATATTTTATCGAAGGATTCGGAAAAAATATCGGAACTGCTCCCTTTCCTAATCCAGATATCTTCTTGGAAGGCGAAGATGACTTTATTTATAAAGAACATGTACAAGATGTAGTCATACGGCTTGCAGACAATGTTAGCTGCCAATCTTGCTGGTATATACTCAAAGACAACAGCTCAACCAATTTGGCAGAAATTGCATATAATATTGTCAAAAATGGTGTACAGCATGCGCTTAAATTTATACCAATTGCCCAGTTTGGAAATTTGCAAACTGTGGATAGGGGAGAAATCGAAAGTTACAGAAGTATTAAGAACTTAATGACCGAGTATATTTCTACGAATAATGCACCTCGTCCGCTGTGTATGGCAGTCTTTGGAACTCCCGGATCAGGAAAGTCCTTTGGCGTAACTGAAATCGCCTCCAGTATCGCACCTAGGCTCATTAAGAAGCTGAACTTTAATCTTTCCCAGCTAAGCACTCCTTTAGAGTTAATCAATGCCTTTCACAAGGTGAGAGATGTGTGTCTGGAAGGTAAGCTTCCCCTCGTATTTTTTGATGAATTTGATTCTCCTTTTGGAGAAAAACTGGGCTGGCTAAAATACTTTTTAGCACCTATGCAGGATGGAGTATTTAGAGAGGGGGATTCTCTCCATTCAATTGGTAAAGCGATTTTTGTTTTTGCTGGCGGCACAAGCAGTACCCTCCAAGATTTTTGTGGTGAAGATATTGAAGATGAACAGGAGCGTAAACGCTTTTTGCTGGATTTCAAAGGAGCAAAAGGACCGGATTTCTTAAGCCGCTTAAGAGGTTATGTCAATATATTAGGGCCCAATCAGACCAATCAGCACAACGATCAATTGTTCATTATTCGTCGGGCGATGCTGCTGCGTGCCCTGTTAGAGAGAAAGGTGCCTCATCTTATCAAGGATAAGGGGGAAGCCCAAATTGATAATGGAGTATTGCGAGCAATGCTTAAAATTCCAAGATATAAACATGAATCAAGATCGATGGAAGCCATATTGGAAATGAGTCTGCTCACCAATGCAAAAAAATGGGAACAATCATATTTGCCGTCCCAAGAGCAGCTGAAATTGCATGTTGATGAAGAGGAATTTTTACGCCACTTGATGCATGATACTTTTTTTAGTGAGAAAATTGAAAGCCTGGCAATTGCCATTCATGAAAAATACAGAGAACTCAATCATCACAATACAAGTGTAGACCTTGAATTACTAAAAAAATGGGAAGATCTTGATGAAGAACTTAAAGAATCTGCTCGCAATCAGGCAAGAAATATTCCCAATGCTTTGCTGACGATTAACTATGATGTTATTTCAGTAAAAGAAACTCCACCGATTGTAGAGTTTACACAAAGAGAACTGGATATGCTTGTTGCGTATGAACATACTCATTGGTGCCGCTATCGTAAAGGGGCTGGCTGGAAAAAGGGAAATGTGAAAGACAAAACAAAAAAAACAGATCCAACCCTTGTCAATTGGAGCAGTCTGCCTAAGGAAAACCAATATAAAATATACCAAATGGTGGCGATTTGGCCAGAAATCCTGGCAAATGCAAATTTTAAGATGGAACGGCTTAAGTTTTTATGTGATTGTGAGACAGAAATGTAAATTGTTAAGAGAAACAGCCTGTTTCACTGTATAGAAAAATTTGTTTACTCAATTAAAATCCCCATACATCTAAATCGATTAAAAAACGATTTTAGATGTATGGGGATTTTTTCGAGTATCAAGCTTCTTGGCCAGCAGTGTCTTTACAACTGCATTTCTATAAGTAAAGATGATAACTTACAATGAGCTGAAGAAGACTTAAGCTGGACAAATAGATGACTCTGAAATTAGTCACCGATTACATGGAATACTTTAACACAACGTTAACAAATTATTAATCCTTTGTACCTAATTTAGTGCCATAATGAGAGCAAGGGCCGAGCCTGTCAAATATCAAATATGTTGGAGGTGTCTTGTGTATAATCCTAAAATGTCTGTTTTATGTCTGTCACGGTGTTTTCGATCGTTAGTGGCACTGCTGGTAGCAACAGCTCTCATGATGTCTGGCGTAACAGCATCCTATGCTGCTTACCGTGCGCCGGAAGTACCAAATATCAACATTATGCCCATTGACCGGGCAAAATTTCTTGTCGGTCAAAAGTTTGATTTTGCCATTGAAGTAAAAACTGATACTCCTGCCAATGCCATTGAAGTTCTGGTAAATGGTAAAGAAGCTGAAACATTCTTTGGGAAGCAAGCAGTTGTTAAGTTTGACAACATGAGTACATACCGCATTAACGAAGTTGCTTTTCCCCAGACAGGAAAGGTAACTGTGACAGTGACCGTAAAAAGCGAAAAAGGTACCGAGAAACGTACTGTAAACTATGAGGTTCCTGCCGATAAGATTAAACAACCTGCGAAGAATGTCATCCTTTTTGTAGGAGATGGAATGAGTCTGCAGGCAAGGCAAATGGCACGTATTCTCTCTAAAGGTATTACCGAAGGCAAATATAATGATCTTCTCGAAATGGAAAAAATGTCAAATTTGGCTTTAATCACAACCTCGGGGAATGATTCATTGGTAACGGATTCTGCCAACAGTGCTTCCGCTTATGCTACTGGTCATAAAAGTGCTGTAAATGCAATGGGTGTATATGCTGACAGTACCAAAGATCCTTTTGATGATCCGAAAGTAGAAAATATTATTGAATTGGTAAAACGCACTCGCGGTATGTCGACTGGTATTGTCTCGACTGCCAACATAACAGATGCAACTCCGGCAGCCATGTTAGCTCATACTCGCAAACGAAGTGAACAAAATTTCATTGCCCAGGAAATGCTGAATCCATTGCATCGTCCGGATGTTATTTTAGGCGGCGGTTCTCGTCACTTTTTACCTAAGAGTGTACCAGGATCCAAACGGAGCGATGAGCGCAATTTAATAGAAGAATTTAAAGAGCAGGGATATGCTATTGCAACGAATAAGACGCAATTAAAACAGGCTGGTTCACCAGATAAACTACTTGGCCTTTTCCAACTGGATAATATGGATGTATATGTTGACCGTGAGGTAACCAAAAATCCCGCTGTTCTCGGCAAATTCACAGATCAGCCGACTCTTATGGATATGACGAAGACTGCCATTAACGTATTAAGTAAGAATCAAAAAGGCTTTTTCCTCATGGTAGAAGGCGCTTCAATTGATAAGCAGCTTCATACCATGGACTGGCAGCGAGCAACCTATGATACGATCGAAATGGATAAAGCGGTAGGCATTGCTAAAGACTTTGCCAAAAAGAATGGGGATACGCTGATTATTGTCGTAGCGGATCATGCTCATGGTGCCAGCATTACCGGTACTTATCATGAAAAAGATGGCAAAACTGGCCGCGAAGCAGTTCGCATTTATGCTGATGCCGGCTGGCCTACCTTTGCTGATGCTGACGGAGATGGTTTTCCTGACAATCCCAATCCGGATGTAACATTAGCAGTTCAGTTCGCCAATCATCCCGATTATTATGAGAACGAAAAGTTCCAGGACGTTCCTACTTCACCAGCTATTATGGCTGATGGCAAAGCGATTGCCAATCCAAAGCGGGCTCCCCAAGGCGGGGATTTAAAAATGGGCAATATTCCTGCTTCTGATCCGTCCGAAGTTCATTCCGCTGATGATGTACCCTTAACGGCTGAAGGTCCTGGGGCCGATTACTTCAAAGGTATTATGGATAATACGGAAGTGTTTCATGGTATTGTACGTGCCCTGGGACTTGACGGTCGCAAAGACAAGAAATAGAAAATAAATAACCCGGAGGCAATAAATGGACAAATTAACTAGACGGATCAGCAGAGTCATTATTGCTATGATGTTAATCTGGGTGCCACTAAACTGGTTAGGGCAGGATGGGACGATTCGGAATGAATCGTCCCTGTTCTGCACTCGTGCTCAAGCGGCTCCGGCATGGTTGCCATGGTTTGGTGAGGACGCTGCTCCACTTGAATTTAGTGAATTATATAGCGGTGCTTCGGCGCTGGGATTAGAGTTCTCACCGAAATTAGAAAGTCTGAAAGGGAAAAAGGTACGAATAAGCGGCTTTATGGCACCGCCTCTTAAACCAACCCTAAACTTTTTTGTTTTGACAAAAGTGCCTATGGCGATCTGTCCTTTTTGTTCAACTGATGCTGACTGGCCGGATGATATTGTATTGATCAAGCTTTCAAAAGTGGTTACTGCATTGCCTTTTGACCGACCAATTACCGTGACAGGGCAATTAGAATTAGTCTATCAGATGGATGATGAA
>CAMKSY010000151.1 GCA_946415545.1 uncultured Pelosinus sp.
GCCTTTTTTGTTATGAGCAGTCAGCCCAAGCAGGTAGCAGATGCCATTATTACGGAGATGGATCGGGGCGTAACTGTGCTTCAAGCTAAGGGCGGCTATACGGGGGATCCCCGAGAAATGCTGTTGTGTGTGGTAAGTACCAGTGAAGTGACACAGTTAAAAGAAGTCATTTATCATATTGATTCGAAGGCTTTTGTGATTGTAGCCACTGCTCACGAGGTATTAGGTGAAGGTTTTACAGAAGTAAAAATATAAAGCTTGATTTTAAGGAGGTCATAGATATGGCTGAAAAACTGACGCAAGAACAAGTATCCCAATTGGAAAAATATGCACAGTCCATTCGCTATAGTATTGTGCAAATGGTTACGGAGGCTCAATCGGGTCATCCAGGTGGTTCCTTATCAGCGGCCGATATTCTCACAACATTATATTTTGCTGAGATGAATGTAAATCCTAACGATCCTCAGGCAGCGTCCAGAGATCGTTTTGTATTATCCAAAGGTCATGCAGCTCCTGTTTTGTATGCGACATTGGCAGAGAAAGGCTTTTTCCCAAAGGAAGAATTGCTCACGCTGCGTAGGATTGACAGTCGCTTGCAAGGACATCCCAGCATGAAAAACCTGCCAGGTATCGATATGTCTACCGGTTCATTAGGACAGGGTTTGAGCGCTGCTGCAGGATTGGCACTGGCTGCTCGCCTTGATAATAGTGCAAGCCGCGTTTATACTGTCCTGGGTGATGGCGAGCTGGAGGAAGGTATGGTATGGGAAGCTGCTATGTTTGCTGCCCATTACAAATTAGATAATTTGACTGCTTTTGTAGATTTTAATGGACTGCAAATTGATGGTCCTATTTCCGAAGTATTATCACCATTGCCCATTCCAGAGAAATGGGCTGCTTTCAACTGGCATGTGATTCAAATTGATGGACATGACGTACAGGCGATTTATGATGCGATTCAAACTGCTAAAACAATAAAAGGCAAACCAACGATGATTGTTGCCCAAACGATAAAAGGCAAAGGCGTATGCGAAATGGAAAACATTGCTGATTGGCATGGCAAGGCTCCTACCCGTCAACAATGTGATTTGTTCCTGTCCCAATTAAATGAATTAGAAGCACAATAAAAAATAGGCTGATTCAAACCGACGTTTTGAATCAGCCGTTGAGAGGTGTAGAGAATGGGTTTAGCTACTCGTGAAGCATATGGAGAAATATTAAAAGAGCTTGGGGGAAAATATGAAAATATTGTTGTGCTAGATGCGGATTTATCCAAATCTACTAAGACAGCTGTATTTGCAAAAGCATTTCCTCAGCGTTTTTTTAACGTAGGAATTGCAGAACAAAATTTAATGGGCGTAGGAGCGGGCTTGGCTGCCGGCGGAAAGATTCCTTTTGTATCTACTTTTGCCATGTTTGCTGCTGGCCGGGCTTTTGAACAAATTCGAAATTCGATTTGTTATCCAAAATTAAATGTTAAAATTGCTGCTACTCATGCTGGCTTAACAGTTGGTGAAGATGGAGCTTCCCATCAAGCCATTGAGGATATTTCTCTCATGCGCAGCATTCCAAATATGACAGTGATTGTGCCGGCGGATGCTGAAGAAACTCGGAAAGCGATTACCTTTGCTGCAGAATATGATGGTCCTGTTTATATCCGTCTGGGTCGTATGGCAGTTCCTGATTTATTTGCTGCTGATTATATATTTGAACATGGTAAGGCTGTACAACTTAAAGATGGCAACGATGTTACCATTATTGCCACCGGTATTATGGTTGGTTCTGCAAATGATGCTGCTAAGCAGTTACAAGATGCTGGTATCAGCGCCAGAGTACTGAATATCCATACGATTAAACCAATTGACAAGGAAGCAATCATAAAGGCCGCTGCTGACACAGGTGCAATTGTCACTTGCGAGGAACACAGCATCATTGGCGGCTTAGGAAGTGCTGTTGCGGAGGTCCTGGTGGAAAACAGTCCGGTTCCCATGGAGCGTATTGGTGTATGTGATACCTTTGGTGAGTCTGGCATACCCAGTGCTCTTTTAAAGAAGTACCATTTAACTGCGGAAGATATTGCTAATGCTGCTAAGAAAGTAATCAGCCGCAAGAAATAAATACCAATACCAATAAAATACCCCTCACATGCATACACATGTAGAGGGGTATTTTATTGGTATTTATTTTTTAGGAACCTTTTTTATTGTGTATGGAGGGGAAAGGATGAAGGCATGGCGGGTTGTCAGTTTAGGCAGGCGGGTGCTGAGTAAGTTAGCCCTTTGCATGATGGGCTTTATTGCCATGCTGAAGATGGGATCTACAGTAGCAATGGCGGTATCGATGATCATTTCTATTTTGGTATATGCGATGGCATTTGGCCTAAAATTTGCTGTTGGGTTTGTAATCCTGCTACTTGTCCATGAATGGGGGCATTTGGTGGCATCTAAGGTTGTCGGCTTACCCGTTTCACGTCCTATTTTTGTACCTTTTCTTGGTGCTATTATACGTATCAAGAAACTGCCGTTAAATGCCAAGATGGAAGCCAATGTAGCTATTGGCGGACCTGCTATGGGAACCATAAGTGCATTGCTGTGTCTGGTATTTTACTTGTGGACGGACAGTTTACTAATGCTGGTGCTTTCCTATACAGCTTGTCTTTTGAATTTATTTAATTTAATTCCTTGCGATCCTCTGGATGGAGGACGAATTGCTGCTGCTGTAACCCATCGGCTTTGGTGGCTGGGGAGCCTGATTATTGGCATACTATTTTTGCAGACATATAGTTTTTTCTTATTTATATTTTTTTTATTTTCCTTATACAGGACTTGGAAGAATGTCGATATTAAAGAGAATTATTCCTATTATCAGCTTACCATGAAACAGCGCTTAGCAGTGGGCTGGTGGTATTTTGGCCTGATTATCGTTCTAGGAGTTACGACGTTATATATCGGGGCAATCTTTCACGGTCAGTAGAGAGAATACGAAAATATCAATGACAAACAGGCAAATAGAAGGAGTTAGCCGCAGAGACGCAGAGGGAGTTTTTAACCCTATCTATCTTTTCTCGGAGTTCTCTGCGGTTTGATTATCTGCTTCCACGCATTTTCGATGCCCTCTTAGGAGGGCTTTTCTTGCTAATGATATAGTGGGACATCATATTATTCAATCAGCCTAATTTCTACAATTTACTACTTTGTAAAAGTTGGATGATGAAAATTAATAGCAAAAAAAAGGGATTTAGCTATTAACGTCAAAGATTTAATACTAGAATTGAAATTTTTCTGGTAGTGGGGAGAGTGACGAAAGTTTGATTCATTTAGATGGTGTTTCTAAAATTTATGACAATGGTTGTGTCGCCCTCTCTGATATTACGCTTGACATTCCAAAAGGTGATTTTGTATTTGTGGTAGGTCCTAGTGGTGCAGGTAAGTCCACTTTTATAAAGTTAATTTTTCGGGAGGAACTTCCGACAAAAGGTAAATTAATTGTCAATGGTCGTAATGTTGGTGAGTTAGAGCCTTCAGAGATACCATATCTGAGGCGTAATTTAGGTATCGTGTTTCAGGATTATAGATTGCTGCCCAATAAAACCGTATATGAGAATGTAGCGTTTGCCATGCAGGTAATTGAGTCATCTCGCCGTGATATTCAAAAACGGGTGTCTCATGTATTGGACTTAGTGGGGCTACGTCATAAAGCTAAGAATTTTCCAGGGGAGTTGTCTGGTGGTGAGCAGCAGCGTATTGCCATTGCTAGAGCAATTGTCAACAATCCAGTGGTGGTCATAGCTGATGAACCCACAGGTAACCTTGACCCGGAAACCTCCTGGGATATTATGAGGATTTTTGAGCGCATTAACCGAGATGGGACAACCATTGTCATGGCTACTCATGATAAAAGTGTAGTGGATGCTATGAAGAAACGGGTTATTGCCATCGAAAAGAGCTGTATTGCTCGCGATCAGGTGAGAGGGGTATACGGCTATGAAGATTAGAACCATGGAATACTTTATTAAAGAAGCTCTTACTTCTCTGAAACGCAACGGATTGATGAGCTTTGCATCCGTGACTACTGTAGCATTATCCCTGCTCATTTTAGGGATGTTCCTGGTCATGGTACTTAATTTAAATAATATGGCTTCTGCATTAGAATCCCAGGTGCAGATTTCTGTATATTTGCAGGATGGCTTAACGGATCTGGAGATGCGTGAGGTGGGAACCCGCATTACTAAAATTCCCGGCGTTGTGCAAGTGAATTTTGTAGGAAAAGAAGAGGCAATGAGCCGCTTTAAAGAACGTCTAGGTGAACAGCAGGGACTACTGAATGCATTGGGTGAAGCAAACCCTTTACCGAATGCTTTTGAAGTAAAGGTGGACAATACAGAACGTGTAAAGACCGCCGCTCAGACTATGATGCAGTTAAAAGGAGTCGAAAATGCTAAATTTGGTCAGGAAGTAGTCGAGCAGTTGTTTGCTTTAACAAAAATGGTACGTATTTTTGGTTTGATTATCATTGTATTTTTGGCCTTGGCCGCTTTGTTTATTATTTCGAATACCATTCGAATCACGGTATTTGCCCGGCGTAAAGAAATTGGCATTATGAAATATGTAGGAGCTACCAATTGGTTTATTCGCTGGCCTTTCTTATTGGAAGGTATGATGTTAGGGTTTGGTGGAGCATTAGTTGCAGTCTTGTTTTTAAACGAAACCTATGGGGTTCTGATCCATCAGGTATACGAATCCTTAGCCTTTCTACCGCTAATTCCCCAATACCCGTTTATTACAAATATTAGCGTAGTGCTATTAGTTACAGGAACGGTAATTGGTGCTTTAGGCAGTACGATATCACTACGTCGCTATATGAAAGTATAGAGGGTAGCAGGAGGGATTGGATGTTTAAATTTAGGCAGTATTTAGCCATGAGCCTAGCAGCTGTGGTAATGTGCGTGGCGATTGGTCCTGCGTTAGCTAGTGAATTGGCAGAACAGCAGCAGCAGGTTCAGCAGCAGATGCAGATTCAGCAGGAAAAAGCTGCTGAGGCCAAACAGAAGGTCAATAGTGTTGCTGATCAATTACATAAAGTGCAGATTCAGTTAGATAATGCCCAGGGAGATTATAATGCAATTCAGGCAAAGCGAAGTGCAACGGAAGAATTGATAGCTGTAAATACGACTGTTTTAGCAAAAGCCGAAAAAAATCTGGCTGAGCGCAGTTTAATATTAAATAAACGGATTCGCGATATTTATCAAAATGGCCAGCTTAGTTATTTGGATGTCTTGTTTGGCGCCAATGACTTTAACGATTTTACCACTCGTATGGATCTTTTGAAACGGATCATGGATAAAGATATTGAATTGATTGTAAAAGTAAAGGCAGAACGGCAACTGGTGCTGCAAAAGAGAGCGGAATTGGAAAGTGATAAGGCTGCTATTTTACAATTAGAAAAAGCAGCTATTGAGAAGAAAAGAATCATTGAGTCCAGTAAAAAAGAAAGAGAAGCTGTTTTGGCAGCGGCTGTTAATGAACGGGATACGGCAGAACAGTCCTATCAAGAACTTTTGGAAACTTCCCGTAAAATTGAGCAGATGATTCGGAGCAGTCAAGGTGGAAAACAAGGACCTAGCGGCGGAACAGGGGCTATGATGTGGCCTACGGATGTTACGGAAATTACTTCACCCTATGGCTGGCGTACTCACCCGATTTTTGGAACGTCCCGTTATCACAGTGGTATTGATATCGGAGCGGATTATGGGGACTCTGTACGAGCTGCTGATGGCGGCGTGGTAATTTATGCAGATTGGATGGGTGGTTACGGAAAGGCCGTGATCATTGATCACGGAAATGGTATCTCTACGTTATATGGACATAATTCGGAGTTGCTCGTAGTAGAAGGGCAAAGAGTGCGTAAAGGAGAAGTGATTTCTCGCGTGGGTTCAACAGGTTATTCCACCGGACCTCATTTGCATTTTGAAGTTCGTGAAAATGGTTCACCTACCAGCCCGATGGATTACTTACCCTAAATGTACATAGCTTTACGATAAGGGTACCCGCGGTGGGTGCCCTTATGGAATATTTCATGGAATTTCTACATATATTTAATTATGTGTGTTTTTATAGAGAAGAAGCAGCGAAATTTGAAGGGGTATTCAAATTTCTAATTTGGAATTGGGGTGTATAGATGAGTCGTCGTAAGATTATCGTATCAGCCATTTTATTAGTTGTCTTTACCTTTACGGCAACAGCTGGTGGATTTTTATATCTGTTAAAGGGAAATTCTTCTGATGTTGTGAGTACCTTAAAGTTCTTTAGAGCTTTACAGGTTGTGAAAGCCCGCTATGTAGAGCAAGTAGATACAGAGACCTTGATAGCTGGAGCTGTCAAGGGAATGGTCAGCTCTTTAGGAGATCCCCATTCCATTTATATGGATGCCAAGATGTATAAGGAATTTATGGTAGAAACAGAAGGTTCCTTTGGTGGCGTAGGTATGGTTTTGGGAGTAAAAGATAAGACGTTAACGGTGGTTTCGCCCATCGAAGGGACGCCCAGTGATAAAGCTGGGATCAAAAGTGGAGATCAAATCCTAAAAATTGACGGTAAGGATACGAAAGATATGGCCTTAGATGAAGCCGTTAGTAAGATTCGCGGGCCAGAGGGGACGACTATCAACTTATCTGTTCGTCATGAAAATGAACCTGTGAAAGAGATTGCTTTGACCCGGTCTAACATTCAAATAAAAACCGTAGCAGGTAAAATGCTTCCCGATAAGATTGGCTATATTCGAATATCCATGTTTAATGACAATACAGGCAATGATTTTGCTCAAAAATATAAAGAACTGGAAGCAGAAGGTATGAAAGGTATTATTCTTGATCTTCGGGATAATCCAGGCGGCTTATTAGAGGAAAGCGTTAAGGTTGCCAGTAAATTTGTACCCAAAGGACCCGTTGTTTCCGTTGTTACCCGGGATGGGCATCGAGAGACTCATTCTTCTAATCTAGAGGCGATTAAATATCCTGTGGCTGTGCTGGTTAACGGTGGCAGTGCCAGTGCCTCAGAGATTGTGTCTGGAGCAATTCAGGATACAGCATCTGGAACGTTAATTGGTACGAAGACTTATGGTAAAGGTTCAGTGCAAACTGTGCTTCGCTTAGACAGCGGTGCTATTAAATTGACCATTGCCAAATACTTGACACCAAATGATCGCTCTATAAATGGAATTGGTATTGAGCCGGATATAAAAGTGGAAATGGATAGGGATGCAAAGTCAGATATACAACTAGACAAAGCCATTGACTTTGTAAAAGAAAAGATGGGAAAATAAAGACTTGCGGCTGGCTTTTGCTTAGCCGCTTTTTTCTAATAGATAAAAAGAGTTAAGAATTTGGTTTAATCGTCTCCAATCTTTTACGATTACTTTTTTGATTAGAGGTGAAGTTATGTTCCCATGGCAGGAATTAATACGGCTTTCTGTTGGCGGCGTGGTAGCTGCTTTCTTTGAGCCAATATTTTGGATGATCATTGCCTTAGTTGGCTATCAATATTGGAAATTGCAAAAAAGCCAGCAGCGTATGTTTGGTGTCTGCGGTTTTTCATTGACACAGCAGATTGCTTTAGCGATCTCTCTGGGAAGTATCGGCGGCATCGTGGGGACATTCCTGATGACGCTGGTAGGTATCAATGTAGATCAATTGGGTCTTGCGTACATTTGGCCGGTAGCAATACTGCTGATGATGGTCAATATGCGATTTTTATGTTTTGCCTATGCCGGAGGTGTGGTGGCTTTATCTAAAGTACTATTTGGCTGGCCGAATGTTGACGTATCCCAGGTATTAGTATTGGTGGCGGTTCTCCATATCACAGAAAGCATCTTAATTGCGATTAGTGGAATTTATGGCAGCATGCCGATTATTCTGCAGCGTAAAAATGGACAATTAGTCGGGGCCTTCAATTTGCAAAACTTTTGGCCTCTTCCTCTTTTATTAATGTCAGCAGTTGCAGTACCTGAGCTAAAAGTACCGGAGGGTGTTTTAGACATGCCGGATTGGTGGCCCTTGTTGCCAGTCCAAGGGATACTGCCGGAAGGACATATTTGGATGTATGCCATGGTATCAGTAGTGGCTGCTTTAGGATACACAGACATTGCAGTAACCAGTTCGCCGCAAATGCGCCGCCGTAAATCTGCTTTGCATTTGGGACTTTATAGTATTGTACTGCTTGCCCTTGCTCTGCTGTCGGTTCATTATAAATGGCTGCAGGCAATAGCAGCGATGGTATCTTTCTTAGGTCATGAGATGCTGATTCAGATTGACAACCGCCAGGAGTTAGAAGGACTTCCCCGTTATGTACCTCCTGCTAAAGGTCTCATGGTATTAGATACGGTAGTAGATAGCCCTGCACAAAAGGCGGGGATAAAATCAGGCGATATTCTTTTGAAGCTGCATAACTTGACCATTGATACAAAAGAGCAATTAGCAGAAGCTATTTACTTTGCTCCTCCTATATTTACAATGGAAATCCTGCGTGATGAACGCAGAATCGAAAAAAAGGTAAAATTTACCCAAAATCAAAAAATGGTAGGTGTAATTTTAGTGCCGGAAGGCAACGAAATCTATTATGTGCAATTAGCCGAAGATAAATTTTGGCTATGGGAGAAAGCAAAAGGGCTATGGGGAAAAAAATAACAAAAAAATGTAATATTTATTATTAAAGAATTATTATATAATGGATTTACATTGGATAGCTTTCATAGTAGTTTGACCGAACGTATGTACTGTGATAAAATTACAGTACATACGTTCTAATGAATATTTGTAAAGACTGGTGATGTTTATGGCAACGGTTCCTAAACTGAATACGGTATATCATGAAGGCGGAATTCCTTTTAAGGTGGAAGCTCCTTTCGTACCAATGGGGGATCAGCCGACTGCAATTCATAAGCTAAAGGATGGTATCATAGCAGGGCAAAAGGCCCAGGTTCTACTGGGAGCGACGGGGACAGGTAAAACTTTTACCATTGCAAAATTGATTGAAGAAGTGCAGAAGCCAACTTTGGTCATTGCTCATAATAAGACCTTGGCAGCTCAGCTTGCCAGTGAGTTCAAAGAATTTTTTCCTCATAATGCTGTAGAATATTTTGTAAGTTATTATGATTATTATCAGCCAGAGGCGTATATTGCTCATACAGATACCTATATTGAAAAAGATTCTTCTATTAATGATGAAATTGATAAATTGCGTCACTCCGCGACCAGTTCTTTATTTGAGCGCCGTGATGTAATCATTGTAGCCAGTGTATCTTGTATTTATGGCCTGGGATCTCCTGATGAATATCATGGCCTCGTGCTATCTCTCCGCCAAGGGCAAACCAAAGATCGAGATGAAATCTTACGAAAATTAGTAGCGATCCAGTATGAACGCAATGATATTAATTTTGTTCGCGGGAAATTCAGGGTGCGAGGGGATGTAGTCGAAATCTTTCCTGCCGCCTATGGAGAAAGAGCTATACGAGTAGAAT
>CAMKSY010000152.1 GCA_946415545.1 uncultured Pelosinus sp.
CTCTAAATACAGAGCGTTAATAAAAAACATTAGGAATGTGCCAGCCAACTCATAAATACATTCTATTACGGTAATAAATTATTACAGTTATATTTTTTGTGACAATTGTACTATGATTTGGTTAAGGGTCATGAAAAATAAGTTGAATAAGGTGGTGCACGTTAGTATGCATTTTTACTGTTCTGTTTGTGAAAAGAGTTATCCGATTGAAGGTTTGGATTATCAGTGTGCGTGTGGCGGGCTTTTTAAACTGCATAAAGAAAAAGGCGAAGAAATTGCCACAGGGGTGTCATTAGGAGAAGTTAAAACTCCAATGCTAAAGAGAATACTGCAGGGGAGAGAGGTCTATTTAAAACTGGATTATATGCAGCCAACAGGTTCTTTTAAAGATCGTGGCGCTTTTGCGATGGTTAATAAATTAAAAGAGCTGGGGATTAAAGAAGTTGTGGAAGACTCTTCTGGTAACGCCGGGGCAGCATTTGCCGGGTATTGTGCCGCGGCAGGAATAAAGTGTAATATTTATTTACCAGAAAGCACATCACTCGGAAAGATTAAACAAATTAGTGCTTATAAAGCAAATGTAGTAAAGGTTCCAGGGACTCGTGATGATACTGCCAAAGCAATAGTAAAAGCTGCGGCACACACGTATTATGCCTCACATGTATATAACCCCTTGTTCTTTGAAGGTACGAAATCACTTGCCTATGAGATTTATGAGCAAATCGGTATTCCAGATTATATCGTAGTGCCTGCTGGTAATGGAACGATGCTGCTTGGGGTTTATAAAGGATTTAAAGAAATAGGACAACTTCCTCGTATTCTTGTTGTGCAGAGTAAAAACTGTGCTCCGGTATTCAGTAAATTTAAAAAGCAGCCAGTTAGTGAAATGAAACCAACTGCAGCGGAAGGAATTGCGATTCAGCAGCCAAAAAGAATCGATGAAATGATAGAGGCTGTAAAAGACAGTAACGGAGATATCATCGCCGTAGACGATGAAGAGGTAATAAAGGCCCAAGAAATGCTTGGTGAAATGGGAATTTATATAGAAGTAACCTCAGGGGTAGCTGTCGCAGGCATGTTGCAATATTTTAAAGAGGGATATAATAATGAGCTGACAATTGTTATTCCTCTCACTGGTATGGGACTTAAGAAATAATCATGGTAAAAGTCGGGAGGTATGAAGTATGCAAATCGTTAGTACGCCCCATTCCCGTGAGTCTAAGGGGCATTATTCACCTGCGGTAATACATGGTGATCTAGTGTATATATCAGGCCAATTACCAATTAACTACGCCGCAGGTGAAACACTGCCTGCCGGTGGAATAAAAGAGCAGACACTACAGGCTTTGGAAAACCTGGAGAATGTATTAAAACAGTGTGGAAGCACTAAACAACAGGTACTTAAGACTACCGTATATATTCCGGATATCGCTTATTGGACAGTTGTTAATGAAATATATGGGGAATTCTTTGGCGATCATAAACCAGCACGGACGATAGTGCCAACGAATCCGCTTCATTTTGATGCCATGATCGAAATAGAGGCGACTGCCTATATTTTATAGGACCACTGGAGATCACATTGCTAAGAATGTTGCAATCATATTGTAGAATATAGGGGTGATGTAAATGGCAAAATTCTTTTTTCCAAGCTGTAAGGCAAAAGCTGCTTATACACACGCAAGTGAAAAATTGCGTATGTACATGAGGGCTCGATATAATCTTGATTCAATCGGATGTTGTCGTACGGGGCATCAAAAGCTGACTGCCCAGGATAGCGCGATTGTTGTCTGTAATAATTGTGCCGCGATCATGGAAGAAAGTTCACAGGCTGGCAATATTGAGTTTATCTGGGATTTGATCGACAAGGATGCTGATTTTCCCTTTCCCGATTATCATGGCGAGATCATAACGATTCAGGATTGCTGGATTGCTTTTGAGAAACGGCAGCTTCAAGATGCAGTACGTTCTCTCTTAAACAAAATGAATATTAAGTATGTAGAACTGGATGAAAACTTTGCGCAGACCAAATTCTGTGGTGTGAATCTATTAGCTCCCTGTACACCGAGCAATGCCAAACTGGCTCCCAAACGTTATGTAGAGGAAGGGGTGCATATGTTTACCCCCTGCTCCCCGGAGGAGCAGGTAGCATATTTTCAAAAGCACTGTACACAAATCCAGACAGAAAAAGTTGCATGTTATTGCAAATTCTGCAGAGAAGCAATTACGATGGGAGGAAAACAGGGCATCCATTTGTTGGAACTGCTTTTCCCAAGCTAAAGGTTAGGAGCAACGATTAATTCATGAGGAACTGAACAAAGCTTTTAAGGGAAATAAAGTCGTTTGTAAGCAGGTAACCGAGTAATAATTTGATATTATGCTTAGCTTCGTGGGAAAACATAGTAACCATTTGGATGCAGAAATAAAGAAGCCAGGTGTAGATATACAAATCGAAATGATTCTGAATAATGGGGCTGTATCAAACGCTGAAAGCATCAGCGTTTGATACAGCCCTGTCTTATTGTTGACAAGGAAACAATATGGTGATAGAATAGTTATGTTGCCAAGGAAACATAACTATTATTTTTTTCGAAAGGTGAGAGTTTTAAATGTGTAAAAATTTTTTGTGGATCATTGTGGGGATTGTGTTGATGAATGGCATCGGGATGACGATGGTGTTCCCGCTATTGCCATTTTTGCTTGGCAACTACTTGCCTGCTGCGCAAATCGTTGTAGGCATGAGTGCGCTGGCATCCGTTTTTGCGGCTTGCACTTTTCTGGCAGCGCCAATATTTGGGGCATTAAGTGATCGCTACGGTAGAAAAAAGATTTTAATTATTAGTTTATTCGGATCTGTTATGGGATATATTCTGTTTGGAATCGGCGGGGCGCTGTGGGTGCTCTTTCTGGGCCGCATTATTGATGGACTAACAGCAGGCAATATCAGTACGTTGTTTGCTTACATTGCTGATAGCACAGAGCCGCAGGAGCGCACAAAATGGTTCAGCTATATAGGTGCTGCCATGGGAATCGGCTGTATGGCAGGGCCTGCCCTGGGAGGTCTGCTTGGCGCCATTTCCATTACGCTGCCGTTTTTTGTTACTGCAGGCATCATGTTCCTCTCCATTCTTTGTACCTATTTCTTTCTGCCGGAATCACTGCCTCCTGAAAAACGGTCAACCCATTTTTCGGTAAAAAGCTTCAATTTCTTCGGTCAGTTCAAAGATATCTTCACCATAAAAGAGGTCAGAGGGCTTATCATTGTCGGAGGATTCTTCTATGTGGGATTAGGAATCTATCAATTCAATTTCAGCATCTTTTTAAAAGATATTTACTCGTGGGGGCCTGTTCTTATCGGTAGTATATTTACTCTTATTGGAGCCTGCGATATTCTTTCGCGAGCTGTGTTATTACCGCTTCTTCTTAAAAGGTTCAGTGAGCGAAATATTGGTATTGTTGGTCTCATCGGAATAGCGCTGGGATTGGGGCTAATCATTCTTAGCATTCCTATCTCCTCTCCGGTACTTATTTTTGCCGCAGTTATGAGTATCACCCTAGGCGAAGGCTTGTTCGATCCGTCCTACAATGGACGACTCTCCCAGTCTGTAGACGAAAGCAGCCAGGGAAAATTGCAAGGTGTAAATCAAAGTCTGCAGTCAGCTTACAGAGTTCTTGTTCCTCTTGGAGCGGCAGCTATATATTCATTCAGTCCGGGCATTTTATATGGAGTGGCAGCTTGTACTATGATTGGATCGCTCATTTTATTTGCGAGATTACAACCGCAACATAGTAAAAAATAAAATTTAAAAATTTGGATGACAATCATTAGTAACTAAATAATAGAAAGAGGAGGATTATCTATGAAACGCATAGCTTTGTGTAGTAGTTATGGTGGTACGTCTCAGGCCCTAAACCCAAAAACTTTAAAACAGCCTTGATCGCTACAATGAATGTCAATGATGAAATTTATGTGGAAAGAGGATTTAAGGATACTTTAACTAATTTTGCGGGAATTTTGAGCCGCACATTGGACAGCTGTGAACTGCTACCGTTAACAAATACCATTCAATTTGACGATTATTCAAAGTATGTTTATCTGATGTCGGATAAAGAAGAAAAATCTCATCGTGTCGAAAAAATATCGGCTGAGGATTTGCAAAAAGCATTTGATTTAGGAGTCAAACTTATTAAATCATAATGAATGAATATGCAAATAAACAAGACCCGCTAACGGAATCCTTTGCCGTTAACGGGTCTTGTTTTACTATCTTGATTGCCTTTTCCAGCATTATTATACCCCATACGGCGAACCTTATCACTGGTAAAGAGGAAAGATAATACCGAGGAACAAGGTCAAGTTCATGTTAAAAATAATTATTTTAACATTGTTGAAATAGAAACAAAAGTTTAATATAATATTGTTAACACTGGGAGGACAGGCCATGAACAAAGAAGAACAGGTCATACGAGGTTTCAGGGACTTATTAAACAAGATGGTTTTGCTTAATAAGTTTAAGATGGAAGGCAGTCTTAAGGAGTATAAGCCTTCTGAAGTCCATTGCATCGAATACATTGGCAAAAATGCAGATTCTAACGTGACAAAACTTGCAGAGTCCTTTTATATGACCAGGGGCGGCATAAGTAAAATAACTAAGAAGCTCATAAAAAAAGGCATTATCGAAAGCTACCAGAAACCGGATAACCAGAAAGAAATCTATTTTAGGCTTACTGAGCAAGGAAAAGTAATCTACAAAGTCCATGAGGAATTGCACAAAGAGTTTCAAGAGCGGGATAAAGCCGTATTTGAGCAGGTAACTGAGGAAGAGTTTGATATCATGCTTAGCTTCGCGGAAAAGTATAGCAGGCATTTGGATGCAGAAATAAAGAAGCAAGGTGTAGATATAACAAATCGAAATGATTTTGAATAATGGGGCTGTATCAAAACGCTGGAACAGCAGCGTATGATACAGCCTCATTTTATTGTTGAAAAGGAAACAATAAAATGATAGAATGATTATGTTGCCGAGGAAACATAATCATTATTTTTCGCGAGGTGAGAATTTTAATAGAACAAAATGTTGATAAGGGGGAAAGAGGAAAGATGAACATCATGGGATTTATCGCAAGTCCACGGAAAGCAGGCAATACCGCCTGGGTCGCAAACAAAATACTTGAAGGTGCAAAAGAACAGGGTGCCGAAACGCAATCCTGGTATTTCAGCGATCTTGATATCAAACCGTGCCAGAGTTGTTATGGCTGCAAAGAAGGAAATCGGGGCTGTATTATCAACGACGATATGCAGCAACTTTATAACACGATTGCCGATGCCGATGCCCTTGTTCTTGGCTCACCGGTTTACATGGGGCAGATGAGTGCCCAGGCGAAGATATTCACCGACAGGCTGTTTGCGCAATTTTCTCCGCGCTTCTCGCCGCATTTCAAAGAAAATGCCGCGAAAAAAAAGCTGATTCTTGTGTTTACTCAGGGTAATCCTGATTCCGATATGTTCCAGGTGTATTTTGATTATACGAAAAATATGTTTCAGCTGCTGGAATTTGATGTTAAAGGGATGCATGTCGTTACCGGTATGCGAAATGGACCTGCGCATGAAAGAAAAGATCTGTACACTGCTATGAAGGATATCGGTTCATCGTTAGTTTTGGAATGACTTCCGAAATAATATGGATTCCCACTGTCCCTCAATTTAAGCTTTGTCATTAGAGATGAAGAACTGTATCATCTCTAATGGCAAAAAAAGTCCTGAACCTTAAGAAATTTGAGGGTTCAGGACTTTTTTCTGCAAATATATAAATAATAAAGATATGCATAAAAATACAATCTTGCCTTTGTGGGCAGAGTACTGTGTAAAGAGTGGTTGATTAAAGAAATTAGCAGATGAGGGATCAGTATACACTCATTGAGATTTTGCTACGTCGTTGCACTAGAATCGTTTTAATTAGGTATTGGTTTTTTTGCAACGGAAATAGCTTTGCGGGAACGATAAATAGAGTCTTTTCCTATATCACTAAGCCGTAAACTTACCGAAATAAAGATCATATCCAGAATAACCAGCTGAAGAATGCGAGAAACCATGGCATCAGTATAATATTTAAGCTGATTAGTAGAACTAAATAGTGCAATATCAGAAAGCTTGGCTAAGTTTGAGTTGATATAACTCGTAATGCAAATAATTTTAGCTCCCTGCTTTTTAGCATTTTCGGCAATCTCCAATACTTCACGGCTTTCTCCTGTGTGGGAAATCAGTACAGCAATATCTGTTTGAGAAAGATGTGCTGCTTGAATCATCATAAAATGGGAATTTGAATGGGTTGTTACATTGAACCCTAGACGCAAGAACTTGTGGTAAGCGTCAAGGGCTATGACATCTGAACCACCGGAACCATAAAAGAGTAATTTATCTGCTTTTGTAAAGAGTGTGACGACAGCTTCGATGGATGCTGGATCAATTAAGGATTTAAGATCATTTATGGCAATGGAGGCTGATTGTATGACTTTTTGATTAATAGTAGCTACGTCATCATCCGTGCTGATATCTTGGTAACCATCTTCAATTTTAAGTTTATGCGAGGAGTTTTGGTCATAAGAGATTTCGGTAATTTCGTGTGCCATGTCAATGCGAAAGATCTGAAAAGATGTATACCCTAATTTTTTTATGAAACGCATAACGGTAGTTTCGCTTACATTACAGCTTTTAGCCAGCTCACTTATCGTGGACATAACAGCTTGCTTTTGATCATTTAATATATGATCAGCTATTAATTTTTGACTTGTTGATAACGTATTGTATTTATGGCGTATTTTGGTAAAGGGTTTATTAGTCATACATTTCACACCTCGGGAGGTTATTTATTTAAAGAATAAAAAACGTATCGACCTTTAGCATAAAGTAAATTTATAACTATTGCAATACTAAGGGCGAAAAAATAGTACGATTTTGCATTGACAAGTAAATTTAATCTTGTTAATATTAAATCAATTCAACAGTTAAAAAATAACTGTGTTAACTAACTTGTAGTTAAAAACAAACTGAAAGTAAAAACGGAGCATACAATATTACTATTTTGCGGAATATGTCTAGTGCAAAAGAAGATATGGTATCCGCTTATGTTTGTATGCTGTTTTATAAAAAAAGGAGGCTAAAAAATGAAAAAAGTTGGTTTTATTGGATTAGGGATTATGGGTAAACCTATGGTGATGAATTTACTAAAAGCTGGTATGGATACTACGGTGTATGATATCAATGCCAAAGCAGTGGAATCATTAGTAGAAGCTGGAGCGAAAGCAGCTGCTTCACCAAAAGAACTTGCAGCTGGCAGTGATGTTGTTATTACAATCGTACCGAATGCAGCAATTGTAGAGTCACTGTTAGAAGCAGAAGATGGTATCTTAGCCGGCGTAAAACCAGGTACAATTATTGTTGATATGAGCTCAGTATCTCCAGTAGCTTCTCAAAAATTTGCTAAAATGGTAGAAAAGCATGGCTGCTCATTCCTTGATTCACCTGTAAGTGGCGGGGAACCTGGTGCTATCAATGGAACGCTTGCTTATATGATTGGAGGCGACGAAGCAGTTGTCGAAACAATCAGAGATGTTTTCTTGGCCATGGGTAAATCAATTACAGTTGTTGGTCCAAATGGCAGCGGTTCTGTTGCAAAATTGGCAAACCAGGTTATTGTTAACTTAAATATTGCTGCAGTAGCTGAAGCACTAGTGCTTGCACAGAAAGCTGGTGCTGATCCGGAAAAAGTGTACCAAGCAATCCGTGGCGGCCTTGCAGGCAGCGTAGTACTTGATGCAAAGGCTCCTATGATGTTTAATCGTGACTTTAAACCAGGCGGGACACTTGCAATTAACTTAAAAGATATAACAAATGTGATGGATACTGCACAAAGTCTTGACGTTCCTTTACTGCTTACCAGCCAATTAAAACAAATTATGCATAGCTTAAAAGCAGATGGTCATATCATGGACGATCATAGCGGAATTGTTCAATTCTATGAAAAAGTAGCTGGCGTAGAAGTTAAAAAAGGCAGCTAATCCTAATTGAATTAAAACGGAATAGGTGGAGACATCTATTCCGTAATCGGTAAGAGGAGAGTGTAGTAATGAAAACCGTACTGAAAACTGAAATTTTTTCTAAGATTCCGGAGATTAATGAAGCTAAAGTGAATGAAAAAATGACCGAGGCTTTACAAAACTTCGATAAAAAAATCATTGTTCTGGATGATGATCCAACGGGAATACAAACAGTGCATGGAATATCCGTATATACTGATTGGTCAAAAGAAAGCATTGAGGCTGGATTTAAAGAAGCAAATACAATGTTTTTTATTTTGACGAATTCTCGCAGTTTTACTGAAGAAGAGACAGCTAAGGCGCATCAGGAAATGGCGGCTAACATTTTGGAAATATCTCAAAAAGTTGGCAAGGATTTCATGGTGATCAGCAGAAGTGACTCAACACTCCGCGGACATTATCCCCTTGAAACTAAAGTGCTGAAAGACACGCTTGAAAAAGGCGAAACTACTCAAATTGACGGTGAAGTACTGATGCCGATCTTTAAAGAAGGCGGACGTTTTACGATCGGCAATGTACATTATGTACAAGAAGGCGATTATCTGACTCCAGCCGGTGAAACTGAGTTTGCTAAAGATAAAACCTTTGGTTACACCAGTTCTAATTTAGGTGACTATATCGAAGAAAAAACTAAGGGGCAATATACAGCGAAGGATGTTACCTATATTTCCTTAGACAGTATTAGAAATATCGACATTGATGGGATTGCTGCACAATTAGCTCAGGTCTCAAATTTTGGCAAAGTGGTTGTCAATGCCGTTGATTATGTAGATGTTAAAGTCTTTTCTATTGCACTCATCAAAGCGATGGCTGCAGGCAAAAAATTTATGTTCCGGACAGCAGCTGCCTTTACTAAGGTAATTGGCGGGATAAGCGATAAAGCTTTGCTCGTCAAGAAAGATTTGGTTAGCCAAGATAGCAGTGCAGGCGGTCTCGTGATTATCGGTTCCCATGTTAAAAAGACAACAGAACAGTTTGAAGAGCTGAGAACGCTAGATTTTGTAAACTTTATTGAATTTAATCATCTTTTAGTCCTAGAGTCTCCGGCTGTATTAGAAGCTGAAATTAGCCGTATCGTTAAAACAGCGGATGAACACATGCAGAACGGAGAAACGGTAGCCGTTTATACCGGACGCAAACGTTTTGAACTTGGTGCTGAAAATAAAGAAGAAGAGTTAAAAGTAGCTGTAAAAATATCGGATGCAGTGACAAGTATTGTACAGCGCATAAAAGTGAAGCCAAGCTTCTTAATTGCTAAAGGCGGTATTACCTCAAGTGATGTAGGCACAAAAGGGTTATCTGTAAAAAAAGCAACTGTAGCTGGTCAAGTAAAACCTGGTATACCTGTATGGCTGACTGGCGATGAAAGCAAATTTCCTGGACTTCCCTACATTATTT
>CAMKSY010000153.1 GCA_946415545.1 uncultured Pelosinus sp.
CAATTGTTTTCTGGTTTCTTTTTGGTGATATGCTGAAGGTGTTTCTTGCTCCTCTGCCGCTTGGACAATAAAGGGACTAGCAGCACCTGCTATAATAAATGTACCAGCGACCATGGCGGCAATGGTTTTTCTATTTACTATTTTCATGTCAGATTCCCCCTGTATAATTGTCAGCCGTATTGGCTGCTGAGATCAGTATACAAAGAAAATATGACAAAGATATGACAGGTCTTCTATTTTGTAATAGGAAGAGTGAAAGTAAAGGCGGACCCTTTGTCAACATGGCTGTCTACACTGATGTCGCCTTGCATAGCGTGTACCAGTTTTTTAGTAATAGCAAGTCCAAGACCTGTACCACCATAGGTACGTGCTCGTGATTTATCAGCTCGATAAAAGCGATCCCATATATATGGTATATCGTCAGGAGAAATACCTGGCCCTTGGTCAATAACAGAAATAGCAACTTGATGTTTTGTCGTAGATAATTGAATTGTGATAGTGGAATTCTCAGGCGAATATCGGATGGCATTTGTCAGCAGATTGGTAAATATTTGCTCTAGACGAATTGGATCGCACCATACAGGAGGTAATTGTTCTGGTATATTTATTTCCAGAGTAAGATGCTTAGGATTTAGTAAGGTCTCTATTTTAGTGGATTCTGTTGCTAACCAGGCTTGTAGATCCAGCTTTTCGCAAAGTATGGATAACTCATCTGCTTCTAATTGGGATAAGTCAAGCAAATCACTAATTAAGCGGTCAAGACGCTGGCTTTCTTGCAAAATTGTAGCAATATAGCGCTGCTGCTGCTCTGGCTTAGGAGCTAAACCGTCTAAGATAGTTTCAGATAAAGCCTGGATAGAGGTTACAGGAGTTTTTAATTCATGAGAAACATTGGCTAAGAAGTTTCGACGGTTTTGCTCAATTTCAGCTAAGGAGTCTGCCATAGTATTAAAGGTGCGACCTAAAGCGCCGATTTCATTGTTGCCAGTTGCCGTAGTGCGGCTGTTATAATTACCGTCTGCAAAATTTCTAGCAGCTTGGCTGATATTCGCAATCGGTTTGGTAAGGCTTCGGGCAATAAGGAAACCGGCAAGAATCGCAGTTATAATGCTGGCAAGCAAAGAATAAAGCAAAGTCCTTTCTAAAGAGGAGACGGTTTTGTTTACACCAACAATAGGAGCATCTAAAAAAATTACAATGGGTGTTGGAGCCTCTGGTATAGCAAAGGTAACAACAATTGATGGATCTCTCCGATAGGCAGGGCGTATCCAAGAGTGAGGACTGTCGGTAAACAAGTCAATATACTCTTGCTGATCCTCTTGAAAACGTCTCGACCAATTATTAGGAGGGCGGCCGGCAAGAACGGTACCTTTTTCGTTAATTAGCCAGATTCTACCTCCGGCAAGCTCACTAATTCTGTCAAGTGCTTCATTGGTGGGAATATTGCCAGCTAAGAGATTCGGTGTTAGTAGTTCTACCACTGCTCGGCCTTTAAATAATAAATCTTGCCGCTTAGTATCTACAGCATTAGATCGGACTAAATAAGACATAAACAATGTTAAGGTAATTGTGCTTAATAAGATGATTCCAATATGAGAAAGAAGTATTTTGCTAAAAATAGAACGAATCATTTGCCTAGTACCTCAAATTTATAACCGATTCCCCATACTGTATGAATGTAACTATAATTTGAATGATGTAGCTTTTGGCGCAGACGCTTAATGGTCGCATCCACTGTACGGTCATCTCCATCAAAGTCATAGCCCCAGACATTGGTGAGAAGCTGCTCTCTGGAAAATGCAATCTGAGGGTGGCGGGCGAGAAAAAATAACAGTTCAAATTCTTTAGGCGATAGGGATGCTGACTGCCCGTTGCACTCGACTCCTTGGGATGCAGGATTAATAGAGAGCTCAGTAAATTCTAAGGTAGCTCCATTTTGTTGTAATAAACCGCTCCGACGCAATACTGCTTTAATTCTTGCTACTAATTCTTTTGGACTGAAGGGCTTAGTAATATAGTCATCGGCTCCCAACGAAAAACCTGTAATCTTATCGGATTCAGCGCTTTTAGCCGTCAAGAATATAACTGGAACAGAACGTTGAATGGATTGACATATATCCCAGCCTGAAAGCTTTGGTAACATCACATCAAGGATTAATAAGTCAGGCTGCTCTTTTGTCTCTATGGCAATAGCAATATCACCATCTTCTGCCGTATAGACAATAAAACCTTCCTTCTCCAAATATAACTTTACGACTTCACAAATAGCAGGTTCATCGTCAGCTACTAAAATTTTGATAGGCATATGCTCACCTCTATCCTATTTTCTATTTATAACAGTATTTTTTTACCATAAACTAATATTCTAATAGTATATATCATGAATATAATAAGTCAATCTTGGCGAAAAAAATAACGAAAATCAACAGGTAATATTTAGTAATTTTAGTAAGGTTTCATCTTCCCTTCTCGACCTTGTATTGCAAAAAATAGCTTCTCTATTATCCTATCCGTTTTAAAGCTGACAAGGTATTAGATTGACAAGAGGTTAACGAGAAGACTATTATGGAATTAATAATTATGAAAGAGAAGGAGAGTGCACAGTGCGTACTAGCATTTTAAATATGTTGCGTAAGTATTCAAATGAATATTTATCAGGTGAGGAAATAAGCAGGCAGCTAGCAGTATCTAGGACTGCTATTTGGAAGCATATTCAGACTCTCAAGCAAGGAGGATATGAGATTGAAGCTCATCCTCGACGTGGTTATCGGCTTAAAAGTGTTCCTGATTTTTTATTGCCTGATGAAATTCGTGATCAGCTGCAGACTAAGACCTTAGGGCAAAAGGAGATCTTTTATTTTGAAAATATTGACTCTACTAACAATGAAGCAAAAAAACAAGCTAATTTAGGCTGTCATGAAGGAGCTATTGTACTGTCGGAAATGCAAAATGAGGGTAGAGGCAGGATATCTCGTGGATGGTTTTCCCCTGCAGGCAAAGGTATTTGGCTTTCTGTGGTATTAAGACCGCCTTTTCACCCATATGATGCACCCAAGTGTACACTGCTGGCTGCTGTGGCCGTAACAAAAGCAATTCGAAACATTACTCAGGTGCAATGTGGCATAAAATGGCCGAATGACATTTTATATGAAGGGAAGAAAGTAGTTGGCATTTTGACAGAAATGAATGCTGAAATGGATGCGATTAATCATGTAGTAATTGGCATGGGAATTAATGTGAATATTGGTCAAGATGAATTCCCTGCAGAACTTAGGCAAATCGCCACCTCTCTATCGGTTGCAGTTGATAAATCGATACCAAGATTACCTTTATTACAGGAGATTTTATATACCTTAGAACAAGAATATCATAAAGTGATTCAACATGGATTTGCCGAAATGCTGGATGAATGGCGTGCGCTATCTGTTACCTTAGGGCGAACTGTGGATATCATCGGGACAAGTGATATTTCTACCGGGTTGGCAGTAGATATTGATAAGGATGGAGCATTGCTGGTTGAAATAGAAGGGCGGATAGAGAGGATTATTGCAGGTGATGTTTCCATACGCCCTCGCAGTAAAAGCGGCGTTGAGTAATCATAATTTTATCTAATAAATAATTTGATTTGTTTGTATAAATAAGTTGCAATAATATAGTTATACTAGGAAAGAGCGCTGCTTAAGTCAAAGTCTTCCTTTATAATATGTTGACAGGATGACGATCTGTTTATATACTGTCATGTGTGGGTTTTATCTTAAGTTTTTACTTAAATTTACAATGGGAGGCTAGGCTCGATGCTATTAGTGTTTGATATAGGTAATACCAATATGGTACTTGGAGCATACGAAGGGGAAGAGTTATTACAACATTGGCGAGTGTCAACTGATAGGCAAAAAACAGGTGATGAGTATGGGATGTTAATTAATAATCTGTTTGCTTACGGCGGACTTAGTATTAAAGATATTTCTGAGGTTATCATTTCCTCTGTAGTACCGCCTCTTGTTGTACCTTTGGTCAAAATGTGCCAACGGTATTTTAAGGTGGAGCCTCTAGTGGTAGGAGCTGGTATTAGAACTGGTATTTTTATCAAATACGAAAATCCTCGAGAAGTAGGAGCCGACCGTATCGTAAATGCAGTTGCTGCGCATCATAAATATAGTGGCCCGCTTATCATTGTTGATTTTGGTACAGCAACTACTTTCTGTGTTATTGGTGAAAATGGTGATTATTTAGGTGGAGCGATATCTCCTGGAATTGGTATTTCTACTGAGGCTCTATTCCAAAGAGCAGCTAAATTGCCGAGGATTGAGCTAGTTAAGCCGAAAAACGTCATTTGCCGTAATACAGTTACCAGCATGCAGTCGGGGATTATTTATGGATTTGTTGGACAAGTAGAAGGAATTGTTAACCGAATGAAAAAAGAAATAGATCAAGATGCTTATGTTATAGCAACAGGTGGCTTAGCTAATCTGATAGCACAAGAAACTTCTGTAATTAATGCTGTAGAACATTTTTTAACATTAGAAGGTTTACGAATTATTTACGATCTTAATAGGTAGCTAATGGATGATAGGTACTTGATACTTAGGGGAGGCTTGGTTTTAACCAAGCAGCGAGTATCAAGTATCAATTTAATTTAAATACAATATAGACGGTATAAGATTTGGAACAACCGCTGGATCGCGAAGTTGTGAAGATATACGAAGAACACGAAGACGCTTTAATGGAGATCTTCGTGCGCTTTGTATGTCTGCTCAAGCGGATCTGTGTTTTCGTGCATCAACCTTTTAATTTTAAATAAGGAGTCGTAGCGTATGCAAATTGGTACAATTAAACTCGATAATCCTGTAATCCTGGCCCCAATGGCTGGTGTTACAGATCTGCCTTTTCGGCTATTAGCTAAAGAAATGGGCTGTGGTTTGGTATATTCCGAAATGGTCAGTGATAAAGGCTTATTATATGAAAATTGCCAGACCTTGCATATGCTTCAAATTGATGAACGGGAACGCCCTGTGGCTATGCAAATATTTGGTTCCGATCCCGATAGTATGGCAAAAGCTGCAATCCATGTCGAAAAATCTGGTGCAGATATTATTGATATTAACATGGGCTGTCCAACCCCCAAAATTACAAAAAACGGCAGCGGTTGTGCTTTGATGTGCCAGCCAGATTTGGCATATCAGATTATGGTGAGTGTAGTAAAAGCTGTACATGTACCGGTTACCGTTAAAATCCGCAAGGGATGGAGTGAAGATTCAGTAAATGCAGTAGAGATGGCTAAGCTGGCTGAGAAGGCTGGAATTGCTGCAATTGCCGTTCATGGTCGTACTAGAGAACAGTTTTATGCAGGTGAGGCCGATTGGAATATTATACGCCAAGTAAAAGAGAGTGTAGCGATACCTGTAATTGGTAATGGAGATATTCGTACGCCTTATGATGGGGAGAAAATGATGGATCAAACGGGCTGCGATGCCATAATGGTGGGGCGGGGAGCACAAGGAAATCCTTGGATCTTTCGCCAAATAACCCATTATTTAGCTTCAGGAGAGATTTTAACGCTACCGAGCGTTGAGGAACGTTTTGCATTATTGTTAAGGCATTTGGATATGTTAGTGGAGCATAAAGGTGAATATATCGGAGTTAGAGAAATGCGTTGTCATGGAGCATGGTATACAAAAGGAATGCCTCATTCTGCTGAATTGCGCCAAAAATTTAATCAAGCGGTGAGTAAAGACGATTTTATTGCTGTATTGAAGCAGTTTTCGTAATAGTTAACAGTGGTTGATTTATTAATAATTGTGAAATTCGAAAAAGAATGCTAAAATATGTATGTGCACAACCTTGTGCACATATACTATATATTAGATTAGACAAATTAATATTCATTATTAATAGATTTAGATTGCGTTGGGATGTAATATAGGAGAGGATAACAGATGTTATTGCGTATTGGTGAAAAGATCATAAATCGCCAAAAGATCAACCAGATCATCGATGAAATGTTCAATTTACGCAGTCAAGGATTTTCTCAACAAGAAGTTGCTAATCGTGTAGGCATAGACCGAACTGTTATTTCTAAATTGGAAACACTAGGAGAAGTTCGAAAAGGTGGAAAAGTGGCTTTAGTGGGCTTTCCTATTGAGAATTGTGAAGAACTGCGTTTAATGGCTAGACAGGAAGGAATTGATTATTCTTTATTGCTGTCGGAACAAGAGCGCTGGGATTTTGTACAGAAAAAAAGCGGTATTGGCCTTTTTAACACCATCATGGAAATTATCGCTACATTGCGTAACTATGACATTGTTATTATATTAGGTTCAAATCTAAGAATTAAATTAATGGAGACTCTATTGGATAAGGAAGTTATTGGTATACAAATTGGAGAATCTCCCATTGAAGAGAATAAATATGTAGATCCAGAAAGAATTAAAAGTATTGTGCAGCAGTTGTTTAGATCATAGAGGGAGTATACATATTATGAAGCGGGTTATCAGTATCAGTTTGGGGTCGTCAAAGCGTGACCATCAAGCTATAACGGAATTTGGTGGAGAAGTATTTTCCATTGAGCGGATAGGAACAGATGGAGATAAAAATAAGGCGGTACAATTAATTAAGGAACTAGATGGTAAAGTGGATGCTTTTGGCATGGGTGGGACGGACTTATACATATATGCTGGAAATAGAAGATACACTTTTAAAGAGTCATCCCGCATTGCTGCAGCAGCTAAATATACTCCCATTGTTGATGGCAGTGGCGTTAAAAATACTCTTGAACGAAGAGTCGTACAACATTTGAAAAAAGAAGGCATAACCTTTAATGATAAACAGGTCCTGGTTGTTTGTGCAGTAGATCGATTTGGGCTAGCAGAAGAATTAGTAGCTGCTGGCAGTCAAGTGGTATTTGGTGATTTACTATTTGGTTTAGGCTTGCCTATTCCAATCCGTAAATTAGGGACTTTGGCAATACTGGCGCGGCTGATAGCGCCTGTTATAACGAGAATGCCAATTGAAATGTTTTATCCTACCGGTGAAAAGCAAATGCAAAATATTCCACGTTTCAGTCAATATTTTGAACAAGCAGAATTCATAGCAGGAGATTTTCATTTTATTCGCAGATTTATGCCGGTTAGCCTGCAAGGGAAATCTGTTATTACCAATACTGTTACTCAAAAAGATGAAGAATTGCTTCGCGAACGAGGAATAAAAACATTAATAACGACGACACCGGAAATTGGTGGTCGCTCATTGGGAACAAATGTATTAGAAGCTATTTTGGTTACTTTATTAGGTAAACGTCCAGAAGAAATTACAGCGGTGGACTATGGACGTATTTTGAAGGAATTAGAGATTATGCCGCGAATTAAACGGCTTTCTGATTGAAAGGAGATTATTTCATGGAAAAATTTGCCTTTATCTTACATCCGCTCACTGCTAAAGATGTTAGTCGAAAATTTTCATTTACCAAAAATTGGCCAGATCGTTTAGTTGAGGGAGTACTCCAATATCTTCCTCCTTTTAAAACTTCACATATAACAGGAATACAATCAGCATCATCTCATGGTGAAGGTTGGTTTGTTACATGTCCATTAACATCCCAACAAATGGTAGCTATGCCTGAAAAATATGTTGTAGAGAAGATTATCAAAGCAGGGAAAGTAGCGGAAAAGCTAGGTGCAAAAATCGTTGGCTTAGGTGCTTTTACCTCAATTGTAGGAGATGCAGGCATTACTGTTGCCAAGAATTTAAATATTGCTGTTACGACAGGGAATAGCTATACTGTTGCTACTGCTCTTGAAGGTACGAGACAAGCTGCCAAAATTATGGGGATTGATTTAGAACGAGCTAACGTATTAGTTCTGGGTGCAACTGGTTCGATCGGTGCGGCTTGTGCTCAAATATTGGCAAGGGAAGTCCGATATCTAACATTAGCTGCCCGTAACGAAGACAAGTTGGAAAAACTTGCTGAACAAATTTTGCGTAAGACAGGTTTAGCTGCAAAAGTAACTGCAAATACTAAGTCTGCTTTAAAGTCAGCTGATATTATTATCGCCGTAACGAGTGCAGTAGACAGTATTATCGAACCAGAAGACTTAAAATCAGGCGCAATTGTCTGCGATGTTGCCAGACCTCGGAATGTGTCTCGGCGTGTGGCCCAAATGCGCAACGATATATTAGTAATTGAGGGTGGTGTCGTTGAGGTTCCTGGAGATGTTAATTTTGGACTAAACTTTGGTTTTCCCGATGGTACGGCCTATGCATGTATGGCAGAAACAATGATTTTGTCTTTAGAGCAGCGGTATGAGAATTTTACGTTAGGTCGAGATTTAACAGTAAAGCAGGTAGAAACGATTGAGAAGTTAGCTAAAAAGCATGGTTTTAAATTAGCTGGTTTTCGCAGTTTCGAAAAAGCAATTACGGCTGATGAGATTGCAACGATTAAAGCAAATGTAGTAACAAATACACAGGAACAGAAGAGAGGAATTGGTTAGAAATCATTGACAAATAGGATGTTTATACCTATAATTAAGTGCATATTAAGTTGGGCTTCTGACCTGCTGCCAAAAGTGTCAAGTTATTCACTTGACACTATTTATATTGTCTCATAGATCGATATTTAATTATTGCAATTTTTGATGATTTTGTAGTAGCAAAAGGGACTATACCTAGAATAAGATAAATCGTTAAGAATCAAAATAAAAGGAGAGCAGAAAGCATGGCTGAAAAGCAATTTATTCTCACTGCAGAAGGGTTAAAGAAGATAGAGCAGAAATTTGAGTATCTAAAATCCGTGCGTCGCCGGGAAGTCGCTGAAAGAATTAAGCAAGCTATTGAATTTGGTGATATCAGTGAAAACTCCGAATATGAAGATGCAAAAAATGAACAAGCCTTTATTGAGGGCGAAATCATAACATTAGAAAAGATGCTCCGAAATAGTAAAGTCATTGATGAGCAGGAAATTAAAACAGATGTGGTCTCCATTGGCGTTACAGTTGTATTAAAAGACCTAGAATTTGGAGATGAATTTGAATATACTCTTGTTGGCTCAGCAGAGGCTGATCCGGTTGAATTTAAGATTTCAAATGAATCACCTGTAGGGCAAGCAATCTTGGGTCAAAAGATTGGCAGTATAGTTGAGGTAAATGTGCCAGCTGGTATTTTAAAATATGAAGTAATTGATATTAAACGCAATTTATAATATTCTTCTTTATAAAATGCCAAAATGGACGAGTTAGGGGAGAAATCATAAAATGACAGAAGTGCAGAATCAAGAAATTGAAAAAAGTGAAGAATTAAATGAACTAATGCGTGTTCGCCGAGAAAAAATGACAGCATTTGAGGCACAGGGAATTGAGCCCTTTGCTCGTAAATATGATGTTACGATCCATGCAAATGAAGTGCTGGCTAATTTTGAACAATTAGAAGGTCAATCCGAAAGAATTGCCGGACGTATTAT
>CAMKSY010000154.1 GCA_946415545.1 uncultured Pelosinus sp.
TCTTACATCCGTAATATTGCTGTAGCTACCGCCTGTCGGCACTGTGAAAAAATCTTTAAAGAAAAACACACCCAAAAAGCAAACAACAATAAATAAAACCAGTATTGATGCCATTTTCTTATTTTTCACGTATATCACCTCTTATGATTAAAGACTCCAGTAAGAATAGCCCTCTTCTTCTATGGCTTCTTGTCTGAATATATTCTTGATATCAATAAAAACGCACTTATCTTGAGGTTTTTGTTGTCTAAACAACTTTTTAAAATCAGCTGGCTGTAGCTCTCTAAATTGTTGATGCGCAACTAGGAACACTAAGCAATCAGCATTTCGTACATCACGAATATCGACCAATTCCGTATCAAACTCTTGCTTAAATTCGGTCTTATCAGCGATAGGGTCCACTACTTTTACTCTGATTCCATAAGTGGCAAGATGCCTACAAACATCTACTGCTTTTGAATTGCGCATATCTGGGCAATTTTCTTTGAAGGTGATGCCCATAATATAGATAGTAGCTTTCCTTACATCTATATTGGATTGGATCATTTTTTTTACAATATTGTCAGTAACATAAATTGCCATGTTATCATTCACTTTTCTGCCAGCGGCAATAATCTGTGAATGATAGCCTACCATTTCTGCCTGATAAATAAAATAATAGGGATCGACACCAATACAATGACCACCTACTAAACCAGGAGAAAAACCTAAAGCATTCCATTTGGTATTCATGGTATCAATCACTTCTTTGGTACTGATTCCCATTCGATCAAATGCCATTGCCAATTCATTCATAAAGGCAATATTAATATCTCTTTGGGCGTTCTCAGCCAATTTGGCTGCTTCTGCCACTTTAATACTAGGTGCACGATAAACACCTGCATGAATAATCAGTTCATAAACAGCTGCAATATTCTCCAAAGTTTCTTCGTCCATACCTGCAACAATTTTTTTTATGCTTTTAAGCGTATGTACTCGATCTCCAGGATTAATTCGCTCTGGTGAATAGCCGATTTTAAAATCTTTGCCGCATACCAAGCCCGACTCTTTTTCTAAAATAGGAGCACAAATATCTTCTGTAACTCCTGGATATACTGTAGATTCGAAAACTACAATAGTGCCTTGCGATAAATTCCGCCCTATCATTTTACTGGCATTGATAATAGATGTCAGATTAGGCGTCTTATCTCCATTAACTGGTGTCGGTACAGCAACAATGATAAATCTGGCCTCTTTTAGCCTCGTTGAGTCACTCGTAAATTCTAAAGCTGTACGTTGAATTTCTTCATTACCGATTTCATTGGTAGGATCAATTCCCTTTTTGTAAACATCAATTTTTTCTTGGTTGATATCGATCCCTAATGTTTTAACTTTCTCAGCAAAAGCAACAGCAACTGGTAAACCTACATATCCAAGTCCGACAACTGCTAAGAACTCTTTTTTGGTTTGGATTCTTTTAAATATGTCCATTCTTATTCCATCTCACCTGTGTATTCATTTAGAAATAATACGTTAATTGCCCCCACCAAGTATCACCTTTATTCTTAGATATTTTATCTGATAATCTGTAATATTCTATACCTGCAACAAGATTTTCTTTCAGTGCATAATTCGTTCCTACTCCATAGCCCTTAAACCCCTGCATTGAACTTCCTATACCATTCATCCCATGGGCAATATACGTTCCTCTTGATTGATTATAATACTTTGCAAAGATTTCATAAGTTCCCGCTCTCCATGATTTTAAATCACCATAGTTAAGGCTTACTACATAACCATTGCCACTCCCATTCCGCTCCTTTAGGCTGGAATTCAAAAACATAGTTCCTATACTAAAATTACTAAAATTATAATTCCCACCAATCGTCCAAATTGTATTTTGATTGCTGTCATTCATCCGATAATGATATATGCCGGCTTCCAAATTGTAATCAAAATCCTCATATCGTGCTGTGGCAATCGCTGTTTCTTTCGAATCATTGGTTTCTCCATAACTCAATGTATATTTTACTGGTCCCCCAAGATCAATCCGGATACCATCAAAACCACTATCATAAATATTTCCTTCTGCCATTAGATATCCAAAAGACCCTGCCTTCACAGTGGATGTACCAAGCTTTCCCTCCACATATAAACGTGAAAGCTTGAATTCATCATTGTAATGCACTAAATTCTTTCTACTTTCTAAAATGCCATAAGCACGCCACTCTTTAGTAAGTGGAGCATCAGCTCTAAAATACATGCGAATTCCAGAGGAATCTCGCTTCCAGCGCTCAGAGCCATTGTTAAATGCGTAATGATAGCGGATTTCACCATCAAACTTCACTTTGTTGTCTGAGCGAACACTACGCTTTCTTATATGCATTAACTCATCAATGAGGGCTGTGTATGTGTCCTGGTCAATATAACCTGTATTAAGAATTTCTTTTTGATCAGCACCAGTACTATTTCTTAGAAATTTGGATTTTTGCTCAGTATCAATTGTGCTACTATCTGCATGCGTTATGATTTTTGCCATAAGTTGTGCAATTTCATCTACAAATCCAGCTTTGGCTTCTTCAATATTTAAATTGGGGTTATCTATAATCTTAGTTCTAATCTGCTCCATTTCGTAGGTAAACTCATTTCTTTGAGCAACAGGTATAATTCTCATTGTATTTGCTATTGACTTAGATATTGCATCTGTAAATTCAATCTTAAAATTATCAACATTTGTGGTGGAAGTAGATGCGATTGTTTCTGTAATTTGTGCCATTTCATAAGCAAAGTCAGTCTTAAACTTTTCAGTAGATGCACTATCAAGCTGGTTTGAAGCATAAACTACATTTCCTATCCAAAAATCATCAGAGGAATTCTCGCTATATGTACTAATTAATGCTGTCATGGCAAAGAGTACTATTATTTTTTTTTTCACTCAATAATTCACCATCCTGATAAAATATATCATAATAAATCGAAATCAATACTAATTTCTTTTACAATATAACTGTATAATCATGTATAAATATTTTACCATTTTTTACCTTTTATTAGAACCTCATAATTATAGATTTCTTACTAATATTATTTACTTGCAATAAAATACTGCCAAGTTGCAATTGCAACCTGGCAGTCATATACAAAATGTATGTAGACCCATGGCTTTGCGTCCTTATCTTTCAATAAGTTTGCCTTTTTATATTATCTTTACTTTCGGATCAAAATCCAAGGGCGCACTGCTATATTACCATAAATATATTATTATTGCCAAGCATTATTATTGCAGAATAAATGGTAATAAATCAATACTATGCTTTAATGTTTATTGCCTAATGTTATTTTTTATTGAAAAGATTGTCTGGTGCATTATATAATAAAGCAACAGAAGCTAATTCTTACTATATAAGGAGATCTTTCCATGAACCGTTTTTATTTTAATCAAAAGGGTTCTATTCTTATGCTTATGGCAGTTACGATTCCTTTTCTTTTTGCCATTAGTGCCATTGCCGTCGACTGCGGCTATCTCTATGTCCAGCGCTCCCATATGCAAAATATGGCTGATGCCGCTGTACTGGCAGGTGCATCAAAGCTTGGGGTGGGTACAGCCGATGCACAGAGCCTGGCGTTAACCTATATAGACAAAAACAAGAAGGCTTTGGATGGAAAGATTGCGCTTGATAATGGAATCAAATTCGATTTCCCTAATAAGAATAACGTAAAAAAAATTCGTGTAGATATTGAAGAGTCAATACGTTTTTCGCAGCTGCCATTTATGAGCTCTGTCATATCTTTGTTCAAATTCAGTGATGATCCTATAAAGCTTACTGTATATGCGATAGCTTCCTATAGTGGCAGCGCACCTGGTATTTTTGATCATAGTATTATCTCTGGTGGTGATGGAACATTTTATTTAATGGGCGAATGGGGTTCAGGCGGTAATAAATTCAATGGACTAATCCATGTAAATGGAATATTTCAATTTGACAAAAATAGCGAAAAGGGCTACGGTACCGATAATATCCCAAGCACAGGAACAGAAATTAATGCTCCGATTACCATAACAGCCAAGAAATATGATATTGGCGGTTTAAATAAAACCGCTAATCAGGTTTTGGCCTCTAAGTTTTCATATGGTACAGATAAAATTGATATTACTGAAGCCAATCCAACTGTAAAAGCTAAAATTGATTCTCTTACCAATAAAGCAAATACCTTTTCTACTTCTCATCCAGCATCTGCTGCAGGCGGTAGTGGTGTTGATGCTTTAAAGCTTACAACCCCATTATATGTAGAGGGAAATCTAGGTAGTGGCTACAGCACGAAAAATATAATTTCTGGTCCCTATTCTAATGGCGGCGTAGTAAAAAATGATGTAGTAATTGTTGCAACAGGAGATATTGCACTCAATTTTTCATCCATTACCTTTTCCAATACCGCAACAATCACTTTGATCTCTTTAACCGGCAATATTATGCTTAGTGGCGGAAATATGATGAATGTAAATGCACTTGCTCCCCATGGAAGTATTACCGTAAATGGTGGGGGCACGACAATCAACGGCTATCTAATCGGACAGAGTGTTTCTCTAGGGCAAGGTGCCCGAAAATATCAGAATTCGAATTGGTCAGGTGGCAGCGGCGGCTCTGGTAAGGTGAGGCTGATAGAATAACTAAAAGGAGCGAAATCATGATGGTTTCGCTCCTTTTTTAGTTAACTGCAATTGGTCTCCTACCTTCCAGTTAAGACGCTGTATAGTCCCCCGTTTTACTTCCAATGCGTCTTTTGCTGACAAGCAGTAACTAACCTGCCAAGGTTTGAGGTTTTCTACTATTTTTAGAATAACACGATTCTTATCCAAATAGATAATATCCAGTGCATACCGCATCCCGATCATATGAACGCTGTTGCAATTGCAAAGCAGCAGTCCTTGATTCTCTGCCAACTCTGCCGTTCCCAGAAGACCTTTTAAGCGAGAAAGAAATGTGTCTGCCATAGAAATTTCCAGTACATTGCAGGCGGCAGAATTTTGAAGTGATAGGTATATGATTCTCACTTTCCAATCGACCCCAAATTACGCAAAATCGAAAAAACTGTCGGCAAAAGCACAACCACAAATAATGCAGGAAAAATAAAGACAGCTAGAGGAAACAGCATTTTGACAGGTGCTTTTAAGGCTTGTTCCTTAACGGTCTGGCGTCTTCTTTCCCGCATATTTTCCGACTGCACAACTAGGGTTTTTGCCATACTGACTCCCAGACGATCGGACTGAACAACGGCCGCTGTAAATAGATGGACTTCTTGAATCCGGCATCGTTCAGCCATATTGGTTATAGCCTGCCTTCTTGTCATACCCATGCGAATATCACGCAACATCTTAGTACATTCATCAATCAATGGCCCCTTCATTTTGTCTGCTACCTTCGCCATGGCACCATCAAAAGACAAACCGGCCTGAACACTGACACAGAGTAAATCCAAAACTTCGGGAAGTTGACGCAAAATCGCTTTCCTCCTCTTGGCAATTAGCGAATCCAAAAATACAACGGGTAAAGCCGCTCCTAAAATCAGGGCACAAAGCACCAAAGCAAAACCCTGAATAAAAGCCATATGCTTTACATAGAAAGCAAAAAATACCATAACCACCATAAAAGCAACAGAAGAAATCATCCAAAAACAAACAAAAGCATTAACACTCCATATATGCTGTTTTCCGGCACGCATGATTCGGTCTGCCAGCATTTCATAAATACGCCCGGGGGCGAGACGAATCATCGATTCTTCGATCTGATGAAAAAAAGGTAGAATAATACGCTCCGTAAAAGGTTTATTTAAGTTTTCACTTTCAAAGCGGACCTGTTCATCCAAGGTAGCAGGACGGCGCAGCCGCTGCACCCGCTCCTTAACCTGGGTTTTAGGGGCTATCTTGGTAATTACAAACAAATAAAAAAATAAAAACAAAAAAAATCCAGAGGCAAGGGCAATCCATAACGCCATCTTACTGCCCCCAATCTTCATCCCTTGGCATTTCATCGCCAAGGCTGAATAAATTCTTCGGAATCTTAATACCGTTTGTTTCCATCTTTTCCATGAAATTAGGACGGATTCCTGTAGACTCAAAATTTCCCAGGATCTTCCCGCTTTCATCAATCCCGGTCTGCACGAAACGGAATAAATCCTGCAGAATGATGACATCCCCCTCCATATTCTGGACCTCTGTAATATAGGTAATCTTACGGCTGCCATCCCGGATTCTGGACTGCTGAATAATCAGATCCACTGCCGAGGAAATCTGCTCTCGAATGGCCCTTACGGGCAAATCCATGCCTGCCATCAGCACCATAGTCTCCAAACGGCTCAATACATCCCGGGGGCTATTGGCATGGGCTGTAGTCAAAGAGCCATCATGTCCTGTATTCATGGCCTGGAGCATATCCAGTGCTTCACCTGATCGCACTTCGCCGACGATAATTCGATCAGGGCGCATACGCAATGCATTGCGAACTAAATCCCGGATGGTAATCTGTCCTGAACCTTCAATATTGGCAGGACGGCTCTCTAATGTGACGACATGTTCCTGCATCAGCTGCAGTTCCGCCGCATCTTCAATGGTAACAATGCGCTCATCCGAAGGAATAAAGGAAGAAAGCACATTAAGGGTCGTCGTCTTACCAGACCCCGTTCCCCCTGATACGACAATATTGAGGCGAGCTGCAATGCAGGCACGTAAAAAACCTGCCATGGTTTCACTCAAGGAGCCAAAGCCAATCAAGTTTTCCACAGTTAATGGATCTTTATTAAACTTACGAATGGTCACGCAAGGACCGATCAGAGACAGAGGGGGGATGATAATGTTAACGCGGGAACCATCTTCCAGTCTTGCATCAACTAAGGGCGAGCTTTCATCAATTCGGCGGCCCAAGGGGGCAATAATCCGCTCGATAATATTCATTAAATGAACATCATCATGAAACTGCACCTTGGTAAGATGGAGTTTGCCTAAGCGTTCCACAAAAATATGCTTTGGTCCGTTAATCATAATCTCCGTAACGGTTTCATCTTTAAGCAGGGGCTCAATGGGTCCCAGTCCCAACATTTCATCCAAAAGATCCGCCACAATCGCCGTCCGGTCTCCCCGGGGAACGGCAAAGGGATTCTCATCCAGCACCCGATTGCAATACTCTGCTATGATGCCTTCAATTTCACGGCGATCCTGCTGACTATTCATCAGAATCTGCTGCTGTTCGATATTCATTTCATCTACAATACGCCGATGAATATCCAGCTTTAATTCCTGGTATTGATCATCTGTAGAACTATTTTTCCGTCCGGCAAAAATCGGTTTGGATTCTTCCAAGCCTTCTCTTTTCCCCAGACGTTCCAATAATGACATTGCTATTCCTCCTTGCGCATTGTTAATGATGAAGTAATTTTCTCGGGAAGCACTTCCCAAAAGCTATCTTTCGTCACATTCCGCACTGCAGTTAATGTAACGGTGATATTCTCCCCTTCTGATGCATCCTTCCCATTCTCTGGTGCTGTCACTAATTGAATATTTGTCTTTGGGTCAAATATATAAACGCTTGTCAAAAATGTCTGACCGCTGTAATTTGTCTTTATTTTATCAAGAGAAATTCCCACAGATGCCTGCCGGGTAATATCACGGGTCATTTCATTTAAAGTCAGATAATCATGAAAAAACATTCCCATATAGGAGAAACCATATAACATAAAAATAAAAAAAGGGATAATAATTGCAAATTCAACCATAGCCTGCCCGCGTTTATTCCTAAGATAACTCATGTGGAAAACCTCCCTTGCAACTGTTTAAAAAGAAACAGCCTCTTGCCTCGACAAGAGACTGCTTTTTTTACTACTTCGGAATAATAGTGTTTGCTTTAGCAAACACAGCTGTATAGAGATCTGTTATGCCCTTAGAAAGGGTCCCATTTTCACCCGTCAGTGCAATCCCAATGACAACGACCACTGCAACAATTACCGCATACTCCACCATACCCTGACCTTTTTCATTTAAATAACGCATTTTAAAATGGTTCAAATAACTTAACACAAATATTCCTCCTTAAAAAAATAGATTTTATGCCAAAAGCTGCTAAGAAGAAGCTTTAAACATCAATATTGACAATCTTTCGTATAACCAAAAAGCCTACTAATTCAGAAATAAGCGCACCAACAAGCATCACTCGCCCTATCGGCTCATCAATGAATGGCTGCATATATCCCGGATTAACAATGGAAGCAAAGACTGCAATCACCAAAGGCAACGCTGCCAGCACCCAACCAGAAAGACGTCCCTGAGCTGTCAGGGTCTTGATTTCCTGTTTCATTTTAATTCGTTCATTAATGGTTCCGGCAATGGTGTCCAAGATTTGGGCCAAGTTGCCGCCAACCTGACGCTGAATCAGAACAGCGGTAACCACAAGATCCAGATCTGAGCTTTGTACCCGTTTCCCCATATTAAGGAGTGCCGTTTCCGTATCTGCTCCCAGGCGGATTTCCGCTATGGTCTTAAAGAACTCTACGGAAACCGGCGGTTTCATCTCTTTGGCGATTAAATCCATACTTTGCATAAAGCTAAAACCAGAACGCATGGCATTGGACATCATAATCAGTACATCCCCCAGCTGATTGCTAAACTCCTTCTGACGGTTGGCAATCCGGATGTTCAGATACAGAAAGCATCCCAATCCTGACAGTATACCAAAGGTCATGGCATAGAGTATGTTCATGGTCAGCATCATTCCAAGAACGCCTGCAGAAAGAACTGCAACCCCAGCAAGAGCAAGAAACTCTGATCCCAGCAAGGGAAAACCAGCCTGCTGCATCTTGATCTCAAGACTTTTTGCCTGCGGTGCCCCACGAACTTTCAAGCCTAAATACCGGATGAACCTCATGAATTTTTCAACATGATCATTTTTCTTCTCTACATCGTTTATATCCCTTGCATCTTCTGTATAACGCAGAACTTTGCGAGTGATATGGGTTTTTCCTCTGCCAAAGTATTCAATTAAAATCAGAAAAATAACAAATACCAGCATACCGCTGAGTAAGGCTACAATCAGCATGATTTATCCCACCTTATGCGGTCTGCCGCATATTTGAGCGGCCAGCAGATCAATACTTTGAGCCAAAGGTGATCCTGGTTTGATGTCCACAGCCATTCTTCCATTATTGGCCGCTTCCGAAACAAGCAGGTACTCATTTGGCAGAATACTACATACAGGATATTCGATCAGTGCTTCTAATTGCCGCTGTTTTTGTATATCACATGGCTCAACTCTTGTAAAAATAGTCTTTACCTTCGTTTCATAATCCGGCCATGCTTTAAAAATATCCAAGGCCCGCTGCATGTGCTTGCCTTCATAACCGCCACTAATCATCGAAAC
>CAMKSY010000155.1 GCA_946415545.1 uncultured Pelosinus sp.
GACGATTACTTAACATATGGAACCTCCAGTAAAAATAGATTGAAGGATTATCCATTTCATCGTCAAAGATCACAACCTTGCACGTAAAGCGGGAATATACTCCCAACCAGCTAAAACGTAAATGCTTTGGAAATGGATCTTGAATTTCCGAGGGTAAGGGCTTCTGTAAGTAATAATGACCCTCGACAAATGGTGCGACAGAGATTTGGAATTGACGCAGTAAAGATTTGCAATGAACCGAGAGAAAAGCAAGACGCGATATTGAACATAATGTAACAAGTTATAGGCACAAATATACGCCAGATAGCACGCATAAAGGGATTAGCATCTACAAAGATTTGAAAGTCTTGAAACGAAGTCCCTGTCCCCTTGTTTTCCTGAAAAAATACAAAATTCTAATAATTTTGCGTTAGATGTATTGATTGTATAATGTATACATGATACAATATACACGAAAAATGTTCTTAGAAATGATAAAAGTTAAAGCGGATTCCAATAAAATGTGGCGAAAGGCTGCACTGGAAAGGGGAGATTGTAAAAGATTATATATGTATATAAAATATTGACTGAATATTCTACTATATTTAAATGCCTTTGTATTGTCAAATTAAGCAGTTAAAGGCAAGTCGCTTTACAACAATATGTATTCATTTAAGAAAGTCTGATAGAGAGAGGTATAAAAGTGAATAAAATCGCTAGAGGGATCATTTGTATACTAGTTGGCTTAGTAATTTGGTTTTCACCAATTCCAGAAGGAGTAAAGCCGGATGCGTGGCATTTATTAGCAGTCTTCACAGCTACGATTGCAGCATTTATTTTGCAGCCGGTAGCTATTGGTACAGCATCCATCATCGGATTAACTACTGTAGTAATGACTGGTGTTCTTAAACCAGGGCAGGCATTAGAAGGGTTCAGCAACACTGTGATCTGGCTTATTGTAGCAGCATTCATGTTTGCTAAAGGATTTATTAAAACTGGTCTTGGGCGTCGGATTGCTTATATCCTTATGAGCAAGTTTGGTGATAGTACTCTAAAGTTGGCTTACACGATGTCTGCCACCGACTTTATCGTGGCCCCTTTTACTCCGTCTAATACTGCACGTGGGGGCGGAATTGTTTATCCTATTGCCCGAAGTTTATGTACGGCGTTTGGGTCAGAGCCAGGTCCTACGGCTGGAAAAGTAGGAAAATATCTAATCTTTAGCTCTTATAATAGTGTTATTATTTCCGCCTCTGTATTTTTAACCGGGGCATCAAATAATGTAGTCGTTATGAAGTTAACCCAAGAAATTTTTGGACAAACCATAACTTGGGCCCAGTGGTTTATGGCTTGTATTGTGCCAGGGATGGTTTGTTTTATCTTGATGCCTTATATCTTATATAAAATCTACCCGCCGGAACTTAAAAACACACCGGAAGCCAAGGACATGGCGTACCAGGAGTTACTCTCTATGGGATCTATGAGCCGTAATGAGAAAATATTGTTACTGATTTTTACCGGTGCTCTGATACTTTGGGCTACCAGTAGTATCACCGGTGTTGATTCGGCCTTTGTTGCCCTGTTAGGGTTGTCTTTTATGCTAGCTACAGGAGTTCTTACTTGGGATGATGTGTTAGAGGAAAAAGGGGCCTGGGATGTACTCATCTGGATGGGTGTTTTAGTGAATATGGCAGCGTACTTAGCGAAACTTGGATTGATCACTTGGTTTGCAGAACTTGTTGCTGCGCAATTAGTGGGAATTTCCTGGATTGTGGTACTTGTGCTATTATGCATTGTTTATACTTTTGTCCACTATGGATTTGCTAGTAATACGGCACATGTTATGGCTCTATTTAGTGCCTTTGCTATTGTTGCTGTGGCGGCTGGTGCGCCAGTACTATTAACAGCAATTTTATTAGGCGTATTTGCCAATACATGTTCAACCCTCACCCATTATGCTTGTGGAGTGTCGCCGATTTTCTTTGGATCAGGTTACATTACACAAAGTGAATGGTGGCGGCATGGATTTGTTCTCTCACTAGTGCACCTAGTGATATGGCTGGGAATCGGTATCCCGTGGATGAAGGTTATTGGCATCTGGTAATTAGTCAAGTAAGTAGTGATAAAAATCAAAATATATTTCAGGGGGAGAAAATGATGCGTTTAGAACATGACTTTTTAGGAGAGATAGAAGTTCCGGATAATGTCTATTATGGAGTGCAAACTTTGAGAGCCATGGAAAATTTTCAAATTACAGGTCAGAAACTGGATTCAGATTTTATTGACTCTATGGCCATGGTAAAGAAAGCGGCGGCAAAAGCCAATATGGCTACAGGACGTTTAGATAAAACGATTGGAGAAGCGATAGTAACGGCAGCTGATGAAATTATCAGCGGTAAGTTACATGAACAGTTTTGTGTTGATCCAATTCAAGGCGGCGCTGGTACTTCAGTAAATATGAATATGAATGAAGTGCTTACTAATCGGGCACTGGAGATAATTGGTGATGAGAAAGGGAATTATGAGCGTATTTCACCCAATAATCATGCCAATATGGCACAATCCACTAACGATGCATTCCCAACGGCTATAAAAGTTTGTACGATTCGTAAAGGGCGTACGCTTGTAGAAGCTCTTAATCATTTAGCTGATGCTCTGCAAAGTAAAGGAATAGAGTTCAAGGATGTTCTAAAAATGGGTCGAACTCATCTGCAGGATGCAGTGCCTATTACTGTGGGACAAGAATTTTCTGCTTATGCTGCATCAGTTCGCAGAGGATCACAGCGTGTGGAAGAGGTTTTGCGCCGTTTGCTGATGGTGAATATGGGCGCTACAGCGGTCGGTACAGGCCTTAATGCCGAACCGGAGTATATTTGTGAGGTAGCCAGACAGTTGGCTGAAATTACAGGTGAGCCTTTTATTACTGCTGAAAATTTAGTGGATGCTACCAATAATACCGATGTATTCTCGGATGTTTCAGGGGCTTTAAGAACTACCGCCCTTGCCTTAATTAAAATCGCCAATGATTTCCGATTAATGGCATCTGGGCCACGCTGCGGCCTTAACGAGCTTGATTTACCTGCGCGTCAGCCAGGGTCGTCTATTATGCCTGGGAAAGTAAATCCTGTAATTCCTGAAGTGCTTAACCAAGCTTGCTATCAAGTTATTGGCAATGACTTAGCTGTAACCATGGGTGTTGAAAACGGTCAGTTTGAATTAAATGTCATGGAACCAGTTATGGCCTTTAATATTTTTAATTCGATTACTTATTTAACAAATGCAGTTAATACCTTCAATAGGCTGTGCGTACAAGGTGTTAATGTTAAGAAAGAGCAATGTGAGAAATGGTTGGAGGGTAGTGTGGGTATTATTACCGCCTTATTGCCGCACATTGGTTATGAAAATTCATCCATGCTGGCTAAAGAAGCATATAAAACAGGACGGCCAGTAAGAGAACTAATTTTAGCGAAAAAATTACTAAGTAAAGATGCCATGGATATAATTTTATCTCCAGAGGAAATGACGCAGCCAGGTATTGCTGGGAAAAAACTGGTGAATATGTAGTTGCTAGAAAATCATCAAAGGTTATGCAGCTGATCGAGCAAAAGCAAAGAGCCTGCCTCTTTGCTTCTTTAAAAGATAAATCACAACCCACCTTTAAGGTGGATTGTGATTTATTTTCCTTACATTGTAAAGTAATATTTCTTACTTATTTTGTTTTGGAGAGCAGGATCAGCTAATTAATGTTATTCTATTTTTATAGCAGTTTTTCTTATGTAAGCAAATAAAATAAAATAGTGGGATGTTTTTTGTCCCGCAATATGGTATAATGTGCAATGTGTACAAAGCAAATACATAGGGAGGTACTTATGGAGAAGAAAAGAGAAAATAAATACCTCGAATTTACAGAGGTAGCCAGTAAAGTATATTACAATCTATCGCCGGCGCAGCTGATAGAAAAAGCAATTAGCCGTAATGAGGGACAGCTTACTTCTGCAGGAGCGTTGCGGGTTACTACTGGCAAATATACTGGACGTTCGCCTAATGATAAATTTATTGTAGATTCTCCTGCCGTGCATACGGATATTGCCTGGCATAACAATAAAGCTTTTAGCGATCAACAATTTTTCCAGTTATATAACCGAATGATGGGATACTTACAACATCGAGAGATCTTTGCCTTTAATGGATATGCAGGAGCTGATAAAGAGCATCAGGTAAAAGTACAATTTATTAATGAATTTGCTTGGCAAAACCTTTTCGTTCATCAACTCTTTATTCGCCCTGAGCCATTGCATGAAACGGAAAAACCAGATTTTACGGTGATTTGTCTGCCTGACTTTAAAGCGGTACCGAAAATCGATGGTACCAATTCCGAAGCTTTTATTGTTTTAAACCTTGAGCAGAGGATACTATTAATTGGGGGAACCCATTATGCTGGTGAAATGAAAAAAGCTATTTTTACGGTCATGAATTATTTACTGCCTAAGCAAAGTATTCTTTCAATGCATTGCTCTGCTAATATGGGAGAAACAGGAGATACCGCACTGTTTTTTGGCCTGAGCGGAACTGGTAAGACTACGCTGTCAGCTGATCATAATCGTCGCCTGATTGGGGATGATGAGCATGGCTGGAGTAGCCAAGGTATTTTTAATATTGAAGGCGGATGTTATGCTAAGTGTATTAAACTAAGCCAGGAAAATGAGCCACAGATTTGGGACGCTATTCGTTTTGGCACAGTATTAGAGAATGTGGTTGTGGACGAAGAAAGTCGTGCGGCAAATTATGATAGTGCAGATTTCACCGAAAATACTCGAGCCGCTTACCCTGTTCATTATATTGATAATGTTGTAGTTCCAGGTGTGGGAGGGCACCCTAGCACCATAGTATTTCTAACGGCAGATGCCTTTGGAGTATTACCGCCGATTGCTAAGTTGAATAAGGAACAAGCTATGTACCATTTTCTCTCAGGATATACAAGTAAGCTCGCAGGAACAGAGAGAGGCATTACCAAACCAGAAGCCACTTTTTCTGCTTGCTTCGGTGCTCCTTTTCTCCCGTTGTCTCCTTTAGTTTATGCAAAAATGCTGGGAGAAAAGTTAGAGCAGCAGAACACCAATGTTTTCCTGATTAATACTGGGTGGTCAGGTGGACCCTATGGTATAGGGAAAAGAATGAATTTAGCTCATACTAGAGCGATGGTCACAGCAGCTATTGAAGGACATTTGGACCAAGTATCCTATAAGCTAGATCCAATTTTTAATGTTTATGTACCTGATAGATGCCCTGGAGTGCCAGATACCATACTTAAGCCTCGCAACACTTGGAGTGATGGGGCATCTTATGACCGTCAAGCTAGAGCGTTGGCAGCTTTATTTATTGAAAACTTTACTAGGTTTTTAGAAGATATTCCTGAGGGAATTGCTAAAGCAGGTCCTAAAGGACAATAATGAAGGGACTTGCAGCATAAGTGTACATTTTAGGGAGGAAGAACATTGACAATAAAAATAGGAATTAACGGTTTTGGACGCATTGGGAGAATGTGCTTAAGGGCAGCATTACAAAATGACAATATAGAAGTTGTTGCTGTTAATAGTACATCTGATAGCATCGCATCCGCACGCCTTTTAGAATATGATTCAGTACATGGCAGACTAAATAAAGAGATTAAAGCAACGGAAAATGAAATCATAATTGATGGACATCCTATAAAAATTATCTCCGATCGCAATCCTGCTAATCTTCCTTGGGGAAAACTTGGTGTCGATATTGTTATTGAATCCACAGGAAAATTTAATTCCAGTAAGGATTGTGAAGTTCATTTGAGAAATGGTGCTAAAAAAGTTATCATATCAGCACCGGCTAATGACTCTACACCTACTATTGTTCTGGGAGTTAACGAAAATATTTATCAGCCTAAAATCCATCATACCGTTTCTAATGCATCTTGTACGACAAACTGTTTGGCTCCTATTATCAAAGTCATTCATGACAATTTTGGAATTACCAATGGTTTAATGTCAACCGTTCATGCATTTACCACTGACCAGCGAAGCTTAGACAATAGTCATAAAGATCCGCGCCGCTCAAGAGGTTGTATGCAATCGATCGTTCCAACATCGACAGGAGCCGCAAAGGCAATTGGACTTGTAATTCCTGAGCTAAAGGGAAAATTAAACGGAGTTTCCCTGCGTGTTCCAGTGCCCAATGTATCCTTGGTGGATGTAGTTGTTGAGCTTGAGCAGGATGTTACCATTGAGGCAATCAATGATGTTTTACGTACTGCATCTGAAAATTCTATGATAGGAATTATGGAATACTGTGATCAGCCTCTTGTTTCCGTTGACTTTTTAGGCAACAAACACTCGGCCATTGTAGATGCGTTATCGACATTGGTTATTGAAAAGCGAAAAGCAAAAATTCTTGCATGGTATGACAATGAATGGGGCTATTCCTGCCGTGTAGTTGATCTGGCACAATATCTTGGTACAATGCTGTATAAAGAAGAAGCCAGTGATCTCAAAACAAAAGCTGTAGGGTATTAAAGAGTATTTATATATATAGTAAAGATGACCCTATTGAAGGCGATTCTTCAGTTTGTTGAGAAAAATTGGAGTTCTTTGCTTACTTTTGGAAAGAGTTATGCAAAGAAAATATGAAAAGTGTTTGCCTTAGTGAAAGGGGCGGTTGGGATAAAAAATCCTGACTGTCCTTTTTATCTTTCTGCTGCAGAAAATAAGAATAGTTGCGCTTTGGATACTGAATTGATACAATATTTCCCATGAGAATGTTATAGCTAGAAGAGACGATAGGAGTCTAATTTCTATTTTATGATGCAACATAGAATTAAGACAGGGAGATGAAAAGATGAGAATAGGAGCACGAGTAATTAAAACGGGTATAGCCGTTGCCATAACAATGTATATCTGTAAGCTGCTTGGTTTAGAACCGGCCTTCTTTGGCGCTGTTTCTGCGGTGATTAATATACAGCCATCTATTTTTTTAACATTAAGGGCAGCAAGGGATCAAATCCTTGTTCATATTATTGGTATTGTAGCCGGTTTTCTTTTTGGCTATTTTCTGGGCGTCAATCCGTTTTCAGCAGGTTTTATCGTTATTCTGCTGATACCAATATACATAAAATTAAAGCTACATAGCGGCATAACCATGGGAATTGTTGCTGCACTTTTTGTATTAAGCTCCAGTACGGAAGAATTTATGATACATGCTCTTGCCAGATCAGGAGTTATATTTGTTGGTTTGGGATCGGCCATGCTTATAAATGTGTTATTATGGCCGCCAAGATACACCAAGCTATTGAAAGAAAAGCTTAGTCAGAGTAATGAGGCTTCCGTTCTCTACTTCTGCCGTGCTGTGCAAGATTATGTTGGTCTTGATGATAGCAAAGAGCTTCATGATCACATGGAACAAAAAAAGCGTGTTTACAAGCTAAATAAAGAAGCCAGACAGTTGCTGGATTTGATGAGAAGTGAGCGAAAAGTGGTCACGGAATCAGAGCCAAGAGAGTGGATTGTTCTGGCAGAGAAACTAATTGATTACAATGAGTCGATCATCAAAAAGGGAAATCGTATTTTTGATCTTTTGCCTATCCGATTGGAACGGAGGATGAAATCAGAGGCTCCTCCTGTGAGCAATGAATTCAAAGCTATTTTAGATATATTAGAAAGCGGCTGTACAATCGTCGTTCGAGTAAATGGAAAGATTCGGTCTGTCATTGTTGATGGAGGTACAACCACTCCAGAAGAAATCAGTGAGGAATACTGGGAAAGCCTTACTAAGGCAATTGACCAATGGCAGCCAAGACTTACAGGCAGTTATTATCTGCATGGATTACTTGAAGTTGCTGTAACGGCTAATGAAATCAAGTGGGCCACAAGGCAAGCTAAGATATTGTTGTCCGAGAGTGTAGAAAATAGGTGAAAAGCTTAAAGATATACTAACGCTTGCAGTATAAAGGCCAACGTGGTATACTTTAGGCTGGTAATTATTACATAGATGTTATGTATATTTAAAATAAAAATATAATATTGATAAAAATCGGTGCCGCAAGGCCTAAGAGAGAATTTGGTGCGATGCCAAAGCTGTCCCGCAACTGTATCGGCGAGTGAATCTGTATGTAGTGCCATTAGGTGTAAGCCTGAGAAGGAACAGATGAGTGATGACCCGGAGCCAGGAGAACTGCCTGTTTTTTAATCACCATGTTGTGCGGGATGCACAACAGCCCACGAGTGATGGGAGAGGCGATTTCGTCATGGCATTTAGTCGTACAATGCGTGTTTCCAGCTTGTATTATGTTTACAAAGCTGGATTTTTTATAACGTAAATACTATGCTTTTTTGAATCAGCTTCGTTTTCACGAAGCTGATTTTTTATGTTGACAAACAATAGATCGTTTGCAACAAGAAGGAATTATTATAATTTTGAGGTGGATGTTTATGAGAAAATTGATCATGAAAAGCAGAAAGCACTTGCTGACAGCAGCAGTCTTGTGTACTGTCACAGGATTGACACCTGCAGATTTTGTTTACGCGGAGGAAGAGGCGGCTACAGCAGATGTCGCTGTACCGGCAGGCGAAAAGAGCGTTCCCGAATACGAATTGGAAAAAGTCGTCGTTGAGGGCGATAAAGGCAAGAACAGTTTGGGTACTTTGCCTGGAGGTTTTGTATTCAAAAACAGCAGCGTAGGGTTTTTAGGCGAAAAAAATACGATGGATACGCCTTTTACGCAAACGACTTTGACAAATAAGACCATGGAACTCTTTGGCGGTACCAGCCAGCCCCTCGACAGTATTTTGTCAAACAGTCCTTCTATTCAGGCATCGGGCAGCGTACTACATAATGATTTCACATTGCGCGGGTTTCGTGCAAACGGTACGAGCACTTATGTAAATGGTATACCCGGTATGTTTACACAATTTAATGCACCAACATTTTTCATCGACCATGTTGACATTATTTCAGGTCCGAACAGTGGTATCAGCGGCACGGGTGCCCAATATGAATCGGATTCTGCCGGAGGACTAATTAATTTTGTATCAAAAAAGGCACCGGAAGAACCGATAGCCCGCTATACGCAAACCTTCTCTGGCATAGGATCCTTGGGTGGATATATGGATATTGCCAGGCGCTTTGGCAAAGACAATAGCTGGGGTGTCCGCGTCAATACGGAACTCTTGAATGGGGAGACCTCGATACATAGCGAAAATATGAAAGCCAAAGGTATCTATGTCAATGTCGACCATCGGGATGAAAAAAGTACAACCAATATCCTGACCGGTTATCGCGAGACTGAAATCGAAGGTGGGATGAGATGGTTCAAATTAGG
>CAMKSY010000156.1 GCA_946415545.1 uncultured Pelosinus sp.
GCTAATTATAGTATTTTACATTTTACCAAAATTATTAAGTATTTTATGGTATTTAAGTCCTCCAGAAGAAAAAATACGTCAAGAGCATCTACTGGAGAAACCAATGAGGGTAAGTGAGGATTTTATAAAATCAATATAGCAAGAGTTGACAAAAAAATATATTCCAATAGATGGATTTTGTTAATATTAGACAGGAAAAGTAAATATTATGTGGAATAAAGCAATTAGAAAGAAAAAGATTTTCGTGAGTGTAGTATCGCAAAAGTAAAAAAAGGGTGGTAAAAATGGAAGGTTATGTTAATGAGTTTATTAACTATCTTGCAGTTGAACGAGGTTTAGCGCAAAATACGCTAGAGTCATATGGACGTGATTTACATCAATTCCAAATGTATTTACAAAACGGCAACATGGAAATTCTGAAGGACTCAAATCGCACTACCATCCTCAGTTATTTAAGTAGTCTTCAATCGAAAGGTCGAGCAGTTTCCACGATTTCACGTAATCTCGCTGCCATAAAATCTTTTTATCAATATTTGGTACGTGAGCGTTATTTAGAAAAGGATCCTGCTGCTAATCTTGAGTCACCTAAACTTGAGAAGAAGTTGCCAAAAGTCCTTAGCATTACTGAGGTTGAAGAACTTCTAAAGCAACCGAGTGGTTTTTTACCTACAGGACTAAGGGACAAAGCAATGTTAGAACTTTTATATGCAACAGGAATCCGAGTGTCGGAATTAATTTCGTTAAATATTTCAGATGTTAATTTAGATATGGGATATATAAAGTGCTACGGTAAAGGCGCCAAAGAGCGAATCGTACCCTTAGGATCTATAGCTGCTAAATGTGTGCAAGATTATATCGGTAAGGGACGTTCTAAATTAATACGTACATATGAAGAGGCTGCTCTCTTTGTCAATCATCATGGAAATCGGCTTACGAGACAAGGCTTCTGGAAAATAATTAAGAAATATGCACAAGAAGCTGATATTAGTAAGGCCATTACTCCCCATACGTTACGTCATTCTTTTGCAACCCATTTATTAGAAAATGGTGCTGATTTACGCTCTGTACAAGAAATGCTTGGCCATGCCGATATTTCTACTACACAGATTTATACTCATGTTACTAAAAACCGTTTAAAAGAAGTGTATGATAAAACGCATCCCCGAGCATAATAGTTGGCAACCAAAAGTTTTGACCATACTCAATTCATGATTATTGTAGGAATTGACAGTAGGAGTTGGTGCCTTGTCTAATGCAGCGTATTACAGGAATTTTGATTTAGGTGCGTCAGTAATAATTACTGGACGAAAAAGAATTCTTTCATCTATAAGGAAAAATAGGATTAGGGCTCAATCTATTATTTATTTTTAAGTAAAGGCTTTTTTATAATGATAAGAGTCTAGCTATCCCTCATCCTGTTTCTTCTGGTACTCAACATTTTTTATAGTTGATGTGTAGCATACATATGCTACATGATAAGAACTTACACATTTTATAGAAAATGCTTGCAATTATTGTATGCTGTTTCTAAGAAAATAGAGGAGAAATAAAATGAGAGTATTAGATGTCATTACCAAAAAGCGTGATGGCCTTGTGCTTACAGATCTTGAAATTAAGCACTTAATTCATGCCTACACCAATGATGAAATACCTGACTATCAGATGGCGGCATGGCTAATGGCAGTCTTTTTTAAAGGGATGACTGTGGAAGAAACGGCATCTTTAACTATGGCTATGGCTACGTCAGGTAATATGATTGATTTGAGTGCCGTATCCGGCATTAAAGTAGATAAGCATAGTACGGGTGGAGTTGCCGATACTACGACCTTAGTTTTGGCACCTTTAGTTGCTGCAGCTGGAGTCCCTGTTGCAAAAATGTCTGGACGGGGATTAGGTTTTACTGGGGGAACCATTGATAAATTAGATGCTATCGCTGGATTTAGAACAGCTTTAAGACCAGATGAATTCATTCATAATTTGCAAAAACATAATGTGGCTATAATAGGGCAAAGTGCTGATATTGCACCAGCTGATGGTAAAATATATGCTCTGCGGGATGTTACGGCAACAATTGAGAGTATACCCCTTATTGCATCTTCAATCATGAGTAAAAAAATTGCTGCTGGTGCTGATAAAATTTTACTGGATGTAAAAGTCGGTAATGGCGCTTTTATGAAAAGTCTGGAAAATGCCGTGAGGTTAGCTGAAACGATGGTATATATTGGTGAACTGGTGGGGCGGGAAACTAGAGCAGTGCTAAGTAGTATGGAGGAACCTTTAGGACAAGCCATTGGCAATAGCTTAGAGGTTGAAGAGGCTATTGCAATATTAGATGGACGTGGTGAGGAATCGTTAAAGCATGTATGTTTATTTCTAGGAGCTCAGATGTTAAATATGGCAGGCCTTGAATCAGATTTGAAGGTTGGTTATGAAACATTAGATGGGTTAATAAAGAATAAAACGGCACTACATAAATTCAAAGAATTTATAAATGCCCAAGGTGGAAATGTGGATATTGTGAATAATCCAAAAGCATTGCCACAAGCAAAATTTGAAACTAAGGTGATCTGCTCTGAGCAAGGCTATATACAAAAAATTGATGCTGAGAAAATAGGTTATTGTGCTATGAGATTAGGAGCAGGTCGTGAATATAAAGGACAAGAAATTGATTTATCTGCTGGTATTATATTAGAGAAACGCATAGGCGATCGTATTGAACAAGGTGAAAGTCTTTGTACAATTTATGCCAATCATGAAGAAAAAATAAAAGAAATACGACCATTGCTGGTAGATGCAATAAAAATTGATACTAAAAAAGTACCTAAAACAAACCTGATTTTAGGTGTAGTTGATCATTATGGATTTAAAAATACATAAATAAACAATAAAAAAAGACTAGTTGAGCTAGTCTTTTTTTATTGTTTATTTCCAGTGTAATTGTTTTTTATCTGGAGAAGCTAAAAAAAAGATGAAAGGAGTGTTTTAAATATGTTTCGATTCATCCAATCTAAAATTGTAATGATTCTTACCTGCCTATTGGTGTTATTGAGTACCTGTAATCCCATATTACAAGCAGCTGAAAGCAAGAAAGTCTCAGGTGCAGGATTAGAAACAATTGCACAGTCTGCCGTTTTAATGGATGGTAATGGTACTGTTTTATTTGAGAAAGATTCACATAAACGTTTACCTCCCGCAAGTGTAACAAAATCAATGACGTTGTTATTAGCAGTAGAAGCTGTAGAACAAAGACGGGTGAGTTTAACGGATCGAGTATCAATTACTGAAAATGCATGGCATCAAGGTGGCTCACAAATATGGTTAGAACCCGGTGAACAAATGACTTTGCACGAATTAATGATTGCTATGGCTGTAGTTAGTGCTAATGATGCTGCAGTTGCTGTTATGGAACACATATATGGCAGTCAAGCAGCTGCTGTAGATGCTATGAATGAGCGCAGTGCTGCCTTAGGACTTAACGACACACATTTTGCAAATGTAAATGGCTTGCCAACTCCAGATCATTATATGAGTGCTTTTGATACAGCATTGATTGCTAAAGAAGCAGTAAAACATCCATTATATATGGAATTATGTAGTATTAAAGAATATTGGCTGCGGGATGGGAAGAATTGGCTGGTAAATACGAATAAATTGTTATGGTGGTATAAAGGTGCAGATGGATTGAAGACAGGTTGGACGCAAGAAGCTCAATATTGCTTTGCTGGTACAGCAAAACGTGATGGTTTACGATTGATTTCTGTAGTTTTTGCTACACCTGATCCAAGATCGCATTTAAGAGAAAGTATGAAGCTGCTTGACTGGGGATATGCCAACTTTGCTGCAATGCCTATTATCAATTCAGGTGCAGTAGTAGAACGAGTAAAGGTAAGTAAGGGAATGGAAAAAGAACTCCAACTAGTAGCTTCTGAAGATTTAACATTATTACTAAATAAAGGGGAAAATAAGAATTTACAGAAACAAGTAGTTGCGGATTCAACTATAGCAGCTCCAATCGTGCAAGGTCAAAAATGTGGAGAATTGTTAGTATTACGAGATGGTAAGGAAATTGGCAAAGTGGATTTAGTGGCAGAAAAAACTATTGAAAAAGCAAGTTTGATTAAGACATTACAAAATATGTTTACTAATTTATTCTCTATATCATAATTTAACATAGCAAATCTATAATAAAAAAAGTGGAAAATATTCCGCTTTTTTTATTTTTAGGCAGGAAAATTTTTCCTATTGAAGAATATTAGTTAGCAGAGTCAAAAAGAGGAGGAAAATATATTGAATATCATCACTTCACTGAAACGAGGTGTTTTATTAGTACGTGTCGAAGGAGAGTTGGATATGCATGTTGCTACTGAGTTTAGAGAAACTGTAGATCATGCATTAGAATTAAGCGGTGTAAAACATGTTTTATTTAATTTAGAAGCGGTAAAGTTTATTGATAGTTCTGGTTTGGGTGTTTTATTAGGACGTTACAAAAAAATTAGTGGTTTAGGGGGCATTATGTCTGCTACTCAGATTCAGCCACAAGTATTACAAATTTTTGAATTATCTGGACTCTTGAAAATTATTAAACTATACCATTCTGAGAAAGAAGCACTAGAATGCTTATGAGGAGGGCATCATGGCAATAAAAAATCAGATTACTATGAGTATTCGAAGTCTTAGCGAAAACGTTGGTATTGCCAGGGTGAGTACTGCTGCTTTTGCAGCCCAAGTAGATTTTACTTTAAATGAAATCGAGGAAATAAAGGTCGCTGTATCAGAAGCAGTTTCCAACGCTGTCATACATGGATATGAGTACCAAGATGGAGAAATTCAGATTAAGATGACTTTATACGAGGATCAATTAGAATACATTATTGTAGACCATGGTAAAGGTATTGCTGATATTGCATTAGCACGCCAGCCATCCTATTCTAGTGATCCAGAACGTATGGGCTTAGGCTTTGCTTTTATGGAATCTTTTATGGATGAACTTTATATTGAATCGGAAGTCAATAAGGGAACGCTAGTGAGAATGGTAAAAAAAACTTTGCTTAAGACAGAGCATTAGGTGGGATACCATGCTTGAAGATGATGAAATCAAAAATTTACTATATAAAGCACAAGCTGGCGATCAAATTGCTAAGGAATATCTATTAGAGAATAACATCAATTTGGTACGAAGTGTAGTGCATCGCTTTACAAACCGCGGCTATGAATGGGATGATTTATTTCAATTAGGCTGTATCGGTTTGGTTAAAGCAATTGAACGTTTTGACACAAAATTTAGTGTTAAGTTTTCAACTTATGCAGTTCCGATGATTATTGGAGAAATCCGGCGATTTATTCGAGATGATAATCCAGTGAAAGTTAGTCGCCCAGTAAAAGAATTGGCATATAAGGTACACCGTACTCAAGAAAGATTGCAAGGAGCACTCGGACGAGATCCAACCATAACGGAAGTTGCAAAGGAGCTGAGCCTAGCTCCGCAAGAAGTCGTGGCTGCTTTAGAAGCAATTCAGACACCGACGTCCTTATATGCTAACGTCTTTCATGATGATGGTGATCCAATACTATTGCTGGATCAAATGAAGTATTGTGAGGAAAAAGACAGCGCTTACTTTGAAAATTTAGCATTAAAAGAAATTGTATTGCGTCTACCAGAAAAAGAACGTCTTGTCATTCATTTACGTTTCTTTGCTGATAAAACTCAAGCAGAAGTAGCGCAAATAATTGGATTATCTCAGGTACAAATATCCAGAATTGAAAAACAAGCTTTAAAACTCATGAAAGAATTTATGCAGACCTCATAAACAGAGGTCTTATTTTTTTATAAATTAGGCATAATAAGATAAAGAGGTGGAATTTATGTCTGGCAAAAAAAAATATCTTATTTGGGCTGTGATTGTAGCTTTATGTAGCAGTATGTTTACTTGGCTATTTCTTTATAGTAATTTTCCCCAGCGCCAGCCAATGGGAGCAAAGCAGGTTTTCTATTTGAATAAGGTAGAATAAATATATTAGATATGAAAGAACAAGTAGTTGCTGCACAATGTATAATACCAATTGTTATGTGCAAACTATTGGAGAATCCTATAATTAATCAAGGAGGTAATGGCATGGTTGTAAAGGTAATTGAGTTAGTTGGCACATCTAGCCATAACTGGACAGATGCAGTAGACAACGCGGTAATGGAAGCCTCTAGATCGATTGATGATATACTTGGCGTCGAAGTAACTAACTTTACTGCTAATATTGACAATGGACATATTGCAGAATACAAGGCTGATGTAAAAGTTGCATTTAAGGTGAATCATTAAAGTATGATCACAAGAGAAGAGTACCCTTTGCGGTGCTCTTTTTTTATAAATAAAGATTTCTTCTTGAATGATGCATATTTCAGGTTTGAGTGGTCAAAATAAGAAAAGGCTAAGGTATATATTGTTCAGTAATAATATAATTTTGCAGAGGGTGACAATATGTCTAATGAAATGAATAAGAAACAGCAAGAGATGAAAGAAAAGATGCAACAACAAGAATATCAAAGTAAGGTAGATAATGTTACACCCAAACCCCCGTTACTAAAGAATATTTGCTGGGCCTTTATCGTTGGTGGATTAATCTGTACTTTAGGGCAATTCGCTACAGATTATTTCTTGGGGTTAGGATTGCAAAAAAAAGAGGCTTCTGCGTGTGCGACAGCTGTATTAGTCTTTTTAGGAGCATTTTTTACGGGGATTGGCGTTTATGATGATTTAGGAAAGCGAGCTGGGGCAGGTTCCATTGTCCCTATAACAGGATTTGCAAACTCTATTGTAGCACCTGCTATGGAATTTAAACGTGAAGGCTATGTATTCGGCGTTGGAGCTAAAATGTTTGTTATTGCTGGACCAGTATTAGTATATGGAATGGTAACTGCATTTATAATTGGCTTAATCTATTGGATCAGACAATAGGAGGTAGATTAAATGAATAATAAAAAGCAAGGTTTGCAAAGTGTCGTTTTCACAACTCCTCCAATCATAACAAGCACGGCAAATATTGTTGGCCCCATGGAGGGAAAAGGGTTATTACAAGGATATTTTGATTATATTATGCCGGATAACCTAAATGGTTTGGCTAGTTGGGAACAATGTGAATCGTATTTAATGGAATATGCCATAAAAAAAGCGATAGAAAAAGACAATAGTACGATGGAAGAAGTCGACTGTGTTTTTGCTGGCGATCTGCTAAATCAGTTAATGAGTACTCATTTTGCAATGAAAAGTCTAAAAAGACCATTTTTAGGATTATATGGAGCCTGTTCTACTATGGTAGAAGGCATGTTATTAAGTGCTATTTTACTAGATGGAGGATTTTTTAGTAAAATTGCAGCAGCTGCTTCCAGCCATCATGATGCCGCAGAACGGCAATATCGTTTCCCTAATGAAATGGGCGTACAACGACCGCCTGGAGCCCAATGGACAGTAACAGGATCGGGTGCTGTAGTTGTTTCCACATCGGGTAGTGGCCCCCAGATTACTACAGGAACAATTGGTAAAATTGTTGATTATGGCATAAAAGATCCAAATGCAATGGGACCAGCTATGGCACCAGCTGCAGTTGATACAATATGGCAACACCTCCAAGATATTAGAAGAACGCCAGACTATTATGACATGATCTTTACCGGAGATTTAGGAAGTGTAGGAAGAGATTTAGTCATAGAGATGCTGCAAGAAAAAGGGATAGATATATCTAGTAACTACCAAGATTGTGGCTGTATGGTTTACAAGGAGAATCAAGATGCTCACGCAGGTGCTAGTGGGTGTGCCAGCTCCGCTATCGTGTTATGTGGATATATTTATAAGAAATTATTAGAGGGCAAATTGAAAAAAATACTTTTTTTGGGAACAGGCAGCTTACATAGTACAACATCGTATCAACAAAAGGAATCAATTCCTTGTATTGCACATGCTGTATCAATAGAAATGCCATAAATTTTATAAAAGGAGGGGTTTATCACGTCTTTGTATATAATGGCATTTGTTGTGGGAGGCGGTTTATGTGTGATTGGACAATTACTAATGGATTTAACTCCCTTAACACCTGCTCATGTTTTAGTTTTATTTGTGGTATTAGGAGGGATACTAAGCGGTATCGGTTTATACCAGCCTTTAGTAGATGTTGCAGGTGCCGGCGCAACAGTTCCTTTATTCGGTTTTGGTCATGCTCTGGTAGCAGGAACAATTGAGGATATTAATAGTTTTGGCTTCCTAGGTATTTTTAGCGGTGCTTTAAAAGCAACAGCGACCGGTATCATGGCTGCTGTAGTCTTTGGCTTTTTTATGTCAGTAATATTTAATCCTAAAGGCAAGGGCGGCTGATGCTAATTATCGATTTTATTGGTATAGTCGCCACAATTTGTCTAATTGGCATACGTTACCCTCATTATGTTTTACTTGCAATTAGCTTACATGAAGTAGGGGAGATTGTTATGGCAGTTCTTTTTAATGGACAAATTGATACCATTGTAGCAGCTGGTGCATTTGGCACAATAGACGTCAGTAACTATGATACAAGTCTGATAGGAACTTTATTACTATTTAGCGGATCTTTAGTTAATTATATTGCAAGTTCCCTTGCTGGAGGTATTGCTTTTGAACCTACATCTCGCTTGTTGAATCCGATGAGTGCTCTTAAGTATCCTTTAGCAGTAGTTAATTTTCGCTTATGTGTGTTAGCATGTTCAATTAGTCTATGGAAGATATTTGTGTGAGGTGCAAAGATGGAGAGAAGAACTGCACGACGTTCTATCCATTATGGTAGAACAAATGAAGAACGACCAATTAGAGATGATGACAATAATAACAATGATGATACGAACAACTTAATTGCAGATATGGCTCAAGGGTTTATCCAAGCTCAAACTAAAGTGGATAGTGGTAATAATAAAGAAATTATTGCTCTATTAGAAAAGCTGAATAGTAATTTGCAAGAAATGAAAAGTTCAAATAATGATAGTAAAAAAAATATTTCCTCTGATGCTGGAAAAAATACTGATACCTCTTCAAGTAAGAAACTTCTTCAAGCAAAATTATCTGAACAACTGCTACAGAATGGGAAAAAAGATCAAGAGGATAAGGAATTATTGCAAGAGTTAAAAACCTTGGTAAGTGCAA
>CAMKSY010000157.1 GCA_946415545.1 uncultured Pelosinus sp.
CTGTAAAGCCTTCCCATACAAAGTAGGGATAATCCCCCCCATCCTCTAATCGCATGGCGATTGCCTGACATTTTGTAATATTGCGTATAGAAGCTATGGCAGCAGACAATGCTTTCTTTAAATCCTGCAGACCAATTAGCTCAGAAAATAGCTTGTGTCCCTCAATTTCTTTGAACAATTCTTTTGTAAGGGCACGATGACGTTCTTGATTTTCCTTCATTTCTTGATCAGCTTGGTAACTTTTAACGACATCCAATGTTTGTTGCGCTAGTAAATCCAGCATTTGAAGGGATTTGGCATCTGGTTGGTGAGGAGTACGGTGATAGGTGGATAAAATCCCTAACAATTGGCCTGTATGACTAAATATGGGGATGGATTGCATGGATCGTATACCGGCCATTAACATGACTTCCAGAGATTTAGAATCGATCAAAGGACTTTGAGTGATATCTTCAATCATGATATGTTCGCAGCCCTTAGGATTCAAACCGCAGGCAGTTTGACTTTTGTGGGGGCTGTCAAAAAAAGTAAGAAAGGAGTGATCAAGACCACGATGAGCAATGATCCGGATGATACCGGAGCTTTCATCAAGAAGTTGAAGGGTACCTCTGTCAGCTTGCATGATCCATATTGCTGTTTCAATGATCTCGCCGAAAATTCTTTTCATCCCTTCTTTACGCATAACGCATAAACTGATCGTATGCATCTTTTTCATAGCTGTTAGCTCGATCGACTGATCTTCTAGCTGTTCATACATAAATTCGTCCACACTCCTTAGCAGCGATCTTCAAATAGTAAAAAATGTCTTTTTCTAGTAGTGTAATTGCTAAATAAAATGGTAGATACGTTCCTATTCGCATTGGAAAAATATACTGTGATACATTTCGTTTTAGAGTCGGTCATTTCCTTTTAGATTTACATAATTTTTAATTATGGGAATGTAAGGCGCCAAATATCTGTATGCCGAGGCAATAAAAATTCTTTTTTTGATGACTAAGAAAAGAAGAACCTGCAGATACTTTTACATATCGACAGATATTCTTTAGTATAGCTAAAGAAAGGCTATTGAACCTTAGAGCACACAGAGGGGGGAGTATAGGTGGCAGCTGTGTTAGCTAAAACATTTGTGCGTACTTTCTTTTCCAACTCTTTTAACCGAGATATTGTAATATTATTGCTTGTTAGTATTCTCATTGGATCATCTTTGGCGAATCTAATTGCTATGTCAGCAAATACATATTTTTCTGCAACCATATCTACTCTTGTTGGCGATTACGGAGAATTTGATTTGCTGATTAATGTAAGAGAAGAGATGAAACAAAATGGTCAGGCTCAGATAGAAAAAGTAATTGAACAAGTTTTTCCTGGAGGAAAGATAAAAGAGGGGCCAACCTTAAATGGGTTGACCAGTTTTTTAGTGGGCTTACCAGCAGAGAATAAAACAAAACAAACCTATGAAAGCATTGACAATATTTTTGGCAGCGTTCCAGGCCGCTCGGGGATTAGTATTATGACAGAGCCACGAGTAACCCTAAAGGCGGTGCCAGAAGGAGCAAAAAATACAATCATTGAACAAATTATGCAGATTGATGGCGTATTATTTGCTTTTCGCGATGGCGGGTCCGTTACTGTTATTATTCAATCCATTAGTAAATCGGCTTTTGTTAATGCCGAGATTGAAAAATTACTCAATCAATATCATACAATTGATATTGCATTTCCAGTTGGTAATGAACCTGAAAATTCTATGCGTTTAGGTGAGCAAATTGCCAACGCAATACGAGAGGAAAAGGCAGTTGGCTATGCTGAAAGCGTTTCTGTGGACAGCAAAAGCAATGATATGGTGTATTTAGTAAGTTCGATGATCGAGCTTAAACGTTTTTTGACTGCTTTTGCTACGAAAGCCACGATTACTCCAGCTGCTGGAGTTACGTTTATTCTTGGTGATACCGTTGCATTTCAGGGAGCGGCTGCCAGTGAGCTTGTTGCTGGTGCACCCCTGGATTCCGCAAACGTGTTAATAAAGATAAATATGGTAAAGAGCGGTGGATCGGCTGAAGGTATCGTTATACAAGGTGATGGTACCCAAGCCGCTAATGGACAAGGACATGCTGTGAGCAATAATACTATTGGGAATCTTGTGGGAACAGCTATTTTTCATAATCCTCGCGCTCAATTAGGAAATGCCCTGAAGGAAACTTCAAGCTTAGTTCTGCAAATTCCCAAGATTGCTCAAGATGCTCAAAATATGACTGGGGTTGCCACTAGTGCACTGAATAGTTATAGCGGCAGTATTACTGCGGTAGAAGAGACGTTAAGCAGCTTGGCTAAAGCAGAAACAACGATTGAAGCAGCAACGAGCGGTTTAGCAAAACTCGATACCAGTGCCATACAGCTGCAATTGACGAATTCTTCACGTGCTATGGGAAGCCTTGTCAGCACTTTGCAAATCATCCGATTATTAAATCCTGAAGTGTCATCGTCTATTAACCAACTGACTGCAACACAGCAAAATTTAGTGACTCTGCAAGATACGCTGAGTGCAGTTGATAACGTGGCAGCGGATGCCCGCCGGGCACGGGCAGCGATTGATGGGATTGTAGCAAATGGCAATAGTATGGTCACCAATTTACGTACCTATGATGTAAATGGGGCTCGCCAAACCCTTAGCGAAACGGGTACTGGCATTGCTAGGCTGCAGCAATTTAATACACCTCTTATTGCAGAACAATTACAGTATCTAGGTGCAGCTGTTCCAAATTTGAAAGATGAGGAAATCACACGATCAGCCAATCTAATGGACCAGTTTATTGCAGGGCAGGTAATACCAAGCCAGCGTATTCAAATCCTGACAAAAAGCAATATTACGACAGACTTTGCAGGGCCTATTATCTATCGAGTAGTAGGTCATAACAATGTGTCATTATACACTTCAGCTGTAGGAATCATTGAGCCTGATCCTCGGGCTGAAGTGATGACGATTTTAATGCAAGTGAAAGCGATTTTAGCCGGTATGATTTCGCTGATTGCAGTAATGATATTCTTAACTCTGGATCATACCACCATTATGACCGTCATTAGGCGCAAATCGGCTGTTAATCAAGCACCTCGGGTCAAGGGCGTCAGACGAATGGTGCAGGGTGTAAAAAAAACTTTTACAGCACCGGAATGTATCTATGGTATGGGGATTGGTGCACTGTTGCTTACGGCAATGTTTGTCTTGTCGGGTGGTGGAATTCCCAATTTGCCATGGATTGGCGTACCTATTTTAGGTGCAGCTATGGGGTTATTACTCGCTAATAATGCCGAAAAAATTAGTCCAATTGCCGTTGATGAATTGACTGCAGGGGAGTCACTTGGACTATCATTTGATGAGGTAATGCGAGAAATTGTTATACCCAGTGGGCGACCGGGACTCTTGCAAACCATGAATCGACGTAAAATGAAGTTTAAATAAGCTGGTGACTAAAAATGCTTCTTATTCAAGATCTTTATAAGCAATTTGGCAGTTTAGTAGCGGTTAATGAATTTAATCTTAAGGTAGAAACTGGAGAAACCGTCGTACTAATGGGGCCATCCGGATGCGGAAAATCAACTGCCATTCGCACAATTAACCGTTTAGTAGAGCCGGATAGCGGTTCGGTTATGCTAAATGGTTCCGATATTCTTGGAATGGACCCCGATGAATTGCGGCAAGCCCGCAAACGAATTGGTTTTGTATTTCAGCACTTTAATCTAATTGGACGTTTAAGTACCCTTGAGAATGTTATGCTGGGATTAGTGATGAGCGGCGTTGAGCGGGAAAATGCTGAAATTCGGGCTACAGAGTCGTTGCGTAAGGTTGGTTTAGATAACCATCTGAATCACAAACCAGATCAATTGTCAGGCGGACAGCAGCAGCGTGTGGGTATTGCTAGAGCACTGGCTTATGAGCCGGAGCTTATGCTGTGGGATGAGCCTACTGCGTCCTTAGACCCAATTCTAGTTCGTGAAGTATTAGTAGTAATGGAAGAGTTGGCACGCTATCGTGCCAGTACAATGATTGTAGTAACTCACGAACTGCCTTTTGCTCTGCGGGTGGCTGACCGAATTGTACTTATGGATCATGGGTGCATTGTAGAAGAAGGCAAACCCTCCCAGGTCTTTGTTAATCCTGTCTCAGATATTGGGAAAAAGTACAAAGAATTGATTGAGTATCAGATGAATACTAGTGCACAAAGCTTATCCGGTAAGACACAAGAGTAAGAGCTCAATTGTATTACTATCTTTCTTGCCGATGAGGCTGCTTAATGATACAATAAAGCAAACTTAAATTTAATAGTTGAAAGTGATTTTTTAAAATGGAATTTATACCTGCAAAAACAATTGTATCTAGTTATGCTGCTGGTGATAATTGGTTTGGGAAAAATTATAATATGAATATTTACAAAGGCTGCTGTCATGGCTGCGTCTATTGCGACAGCCGCAGTGAATGCTATCAAGTGGAGAATTTTGATGAGGTAAGAGCAAAAGAGAATGCTCTTGCTTTAATTTCATCTGAGTTGAAATCAAAACGCAGGTCTGGCGTAGTCGGGACTGGTGCAATGAGCGATCCATACAATCCTTATGAAAAGAGCTATGGCTTAACAAGAGGAGCTTTAACGTTAATTGATGCTAACCGTTTTGGTATTTGTATTGCTACCAAAAGTGACTTGATCACAAGAGATATTGACTTATTAAAGTCCATAAAAAAGCATTCACCAGTGATTGTCAAGATTACCATTACCACTGCGGATGATATACTTTGTAAGAAAATAGAACCGAATGTAGCGGATTCCTCCAGGCGATTTGCTGTTATTAGACAGCTTACAGAGAATGGGATTTTTACAGGGATACTTCTTATGCCTGTACTTCCGTTTTTGGAAGATAATGAGCATAATATCAGTGAGATCATTCGCCTCGCACATGAAAATGGAGCTAAGTTCATATATCCTTTATTTGGAGTAACTTTAAGGAAAAATCAGAGAGAATGGTATTATCAAAAGCTTGATGAGCATTTTCCTAATCTTCGGCAAAAATATATTCGTCAGTTTGGCAACGAATATGAGTGCCCTTCACCACGGGCAAAGCTGCTGTGGCAGTTGTTTCAACATGAATGTAATCAAGTTGGAATTCTCTATAAAATGCATGATATTATTAAGAGCTATAAAAAAGGATATGATCATCAGCTTTCATTGTTCTAGAAGCTCTATACTAATGAAGTCCTGCAGGATCTCAAAAGAGCTCCTGCAGAACTTCATTAGTATATTTTTGGTCGCAATGAAAGAAAAACTATAAATATTGGGAATCCTATAAAAAAAACGAGTATGTGAGGTAATCATGTATTGTGATTTTTGTGGTAAGAAACCTTCTTATAATGCAAAATACTGTCGTTACTGTGGTCAAAAGTTAAAAGAATATTTAGGTGATACGCAGCCACTACCTGTTGTCAATGAAGCAATGATGCATGGTTATAATGCTAAACCGAGAATCATGGCCGCTGCACCTAAACCCTGGTATAAATCAATAGTCCCGAAAAAAGCAGTATCCAAACGATCGAAAGCATGGCAAATAGCATATGATTTTTTTGCCTTGGGGGTGCTTGCGGGGCTGCTATATATATTGGCTACATTTAAAACGATTCAAGAGTACCAAGGATTAACAGCAATTGGGGGCATATTCTGGGCTTGCTACATATGGTGGAAACGGTAAGACATATTTTGAATGATATCGTCATTTCCCATTTGCCGCCGATGATTGATAGTGTATACTCTAATGGGCAGAGTATACTTCTTTATATATTTATATTATTATAGATACATAAAGATTTTGTAAGGCAAATAAAAAAAAGGAGACCATAATATGGCTATATTTAATGAGATTAAACCTGAAGAATTACAACAGAATCCTTTCAAATTGATAGGAAAGGACTGGATGCTGGTTACTGCAGAAAAAGATGGAAAGCAGAATACCATGACTGCTTCTTGGGGGGGATTCGGTGTAATGTGGGCAAAGAATGTCGCTTATATTGTGATTCGCCCACAACGTTTCACTAAAGCGTTTATCGATGATTCCGATGCTTTTTCCCTCACTTTTTTTGATGAAAGCTTTAGAACAACCTTAAGTTATCTTGGAGCAACGTCTGGCAGAAATGAAGATAAAATAGAAAAATCAAATCTGACGGTTCTTCATGCAGATGGTATTCCGCTCTTTGAAGAAGCAAATATCGCGATTCTTTGCAAAAAATTATATGCACAAGAATATAAACCTGAGTGCTTTATAGCCAAAGATCTTGATGAAAAATGGTACTCTGAGAAGGATCACCATACTTTATATATTGCAGAAATTACTAAGATTCTTGTTAAACAGTAATGAATACTTGCTTGGGATAAATTTTTCTCTAGTTTCTACATAATTTGCTTAGTATTTAAAAAGTACTGGATTTTTCAGTGCTTTTTCTTTTTTTGTTCTCTTATGCTTTTCGTTTCATATGTTCTTAATATTTATAATCATCTTTGGTAAATACTAATCACCAGGAGGGGATCGTATGAAAAATAAGCAATGCAAAACAAAACGCCATTATAAAAAGATTGCAGCTGCAATTGGTAGTGCTGCTGTTGTTGCAGCTTCTATTATTCCTGGCATAGCAGCCATTCTTCCGTCTTCTGGGACTGGGACAGGACCAGAGACATCACCTGTTACACAAGAAGCTACACCTCAACAAGCAGACAAGCTCGTGCAAAATCAGCCCTCGGAAGAAGCAGGTGCGAAACAAGTTTTAAACATCACAGCAACGGCATATGCTCCAGGACCTCATGACAACGATCAATGGGGCAATAAGACGCATCTGGGAACACAAGTCAGACCTGGTGTAATCGCAGTAGATCCTAAAGTCATTCCTCTCGGCTCACGAGTCATGATAAAGTATCCTGATGGAACAAAAGAGTATGCAGTAGCAGAGGATACAGGCGGAGCAATTAAAGGGCATCGAATTGATATAGCAAAATGGACAGTAAAAGAAGCCTATCGATTTGGCATTAAACCGGTGAAAGTATATGTATTGCAGACTCCGGCACAAAACAGTAGCAATCAGGCATAATTTCAGATCCTTTCTTGATGTACAGCAAAATAATAGGTCTAAATAGCCTTAATCAAATTGTTGGTTAAGGCTATTTAGACCTATTATTTTGCACCAATACGGAAATTGTCACCTTGTTTTGCAATCTTACATAGGATAGAAAAGAGAGCAACTAGGAATGGGGTTTCAAAATCAGGAAGGAGGGCTCTTATTATGTCGATTCCAAGTGAATTGCATTTGTTTTTTTGGGTCGTAGGATCTCTTCTGGCAGTAAATGTATCCATGATTGCATCCTTTGTGTTATTTGCTAGGTTATCCGAAAGCAAGCTAAAAGGAGTGATCCGAAGGATCATTTTAGAATTGGATGAGTTTGCCGATAAAATGGAAAACAGTGAAAAACGAGGTCGAGCGATACAACAAATAAATGAAATATTAGGCTGGAGAAAATTTGTCATTCCATCGGCACTCATAGGATGGATTATTGACATGGAAGTGGCTGCAATTCGTGAAATGCAAAAATCCATTGATTCATCTAACCGAACGGCCACAAGGCAAGTAACACTGACAGAAGTGAAACAACTGGCCTTGCAGAGTAAAAATACTCTTTGGTCAGCGGCCAACAGCATGAATCGGGATGTAAAATTATATCTGCACTGGTCAGCAGGGCACTATGGTCAATTTTTTGATGGATATCATATTAATATCGATCAGGATGGCAGTATCCACGTTACTACGAATGACTTCTCCCAAATAAAATCTCATACCTATAGAAGAAATACAGCTTCTATTGGTATTTGCTTAGCTTGCTGCTACGGTGCAACGACAGATAATTTTGGCAGTGAACCGCCAACAGCATTACAAATCGAGTCTTTAAGTCAGGTGATCGCAGTGCTGTGTAAGGCACTGGATTTGACAGTCGATATTTATCGCGTTATGACCCATGCAGAAGCCGCAAACAATCTTGATGGCTTAAATCCAGGTTACGAAAGCAATGGATATCCTGATGGAAAATATGGACCTGGTTTTAGCTGGGAGCGATGGGACTTGTGGTTTATGCCAGGCATCGCAAAAGGAGAAGGCGGTAATGTCTTGCGTGGGAAGGCAATTTGGTATCAGCATAATGGAGTAGGCTTCTAAAAGCCTACTCCCGGTTTCGTAAAGTGCTTTTTTAGAAAAAGTTATGAAAATAAAATTAGTGAGCAGGAATTTAAGAAAGAGGCAGCGAAAACAATAGCAATTAGTTTGTTTATTCAATAAACAAACTAATTGCTTCAAATATAGGAACAGGACAGAGGAAAAATATGAAAACTGCTGATCAAGTGTTAGTAAAACAGATTAATAAAATGATCGTATTAAATATCATTTATAAAAAAAGACCGATATCCAGGGCAGAAATTGCAAAAGTTACTGGACTCAATAAATCAACGGTATCTGCTTTAGTGGATGAGCTGCTCACAGAAGAGCTGGTTCTAGAAATGGGAACGGGTGAATCACAAGGCGGTCGAAAGCCAGTCAATCTTTCGATCAATAAAGAAGTTGGCAATATTATTGGTATTGATTTAGGGGTTAATTATATCTTAAGCATTATGACAAATTTTGCAGGAGAAATTATTTGGGAAAAGCGCATTGATTTGCTGCATACTCACAGCTCGCCGGGACAAAGGATTGCCGATTTGCAAGCCTTAATTCAGGAAACGATTGAGAATGTATCCCAGACTGTCCGGGGTATTATCGGCATTGGAATTGGTGTTCCGGGTATCGTTAATTATGAACAGGGGCTCATTTTATCGGCGCCTAATTTAGGGTGGGAGAATATTCAACTTAGGTCAATTATTGAGCAGAAGTTTGGTGTTCCGGTATTTATTGATAATGAGGCCAATGCGGGTGCTATTGGGGAAAAATGGTTCGGCGCAGGAAAAAGAGCAGATGAGTTCTTATATATTAGCGCAGGTACGGGAATTGGAGCGGGGATTATTATCAATAATGAATTGTATCGAGGGTCAAGGGGATTGGCAGGTGAAATTGGTCATATGACAGTTTCTCTTGATGGGGTGCC
>CAMKSY010000158.1 GCA_946415545.1 uncultured Pelosinus sp.
CGATTTTCGTTTTAGTTTGATTCGCTTGCGGGAAAACAGCGAAAGTATTGCTTTGTATGGCGGTGAAGTACAAGAACGAGCAAAACTGACAGAGCGTTTTAAGATGGTATTTGATAATTTTAAAGCAGTAATGCTGCGGCAGAAAAAATTGACTTGGTTTACCTCAGGATATGGTCAGGTTGCTATTATTTTCCCCTTGGTTGTTGCTGCCCCGCGCTATTTTAGCAATCAAATGCAGTTAGGTGGATTACTTCAAATATCTGGAGCTTTTGGTAAAGTGCAAGACTCATTATCTTTTTTGATTGACAGTTACTCCAGTTTGGCTCAGTGGCAGTCCGTGGTTAAACGTTTATTAGGCTTTAGCCAGGCTATGAATCGCGTAGAACATATGGTAGATCAGGAAGCGATTGATGTAACTTATGGGGCTGATCCATCCTTACAAGTGCACCAGCTGCAAATTGATTTACCCAATGGGGAAGAATTGCTGAAAGGATTGCAATTAACGATTCATCAGGGGGATTCTTTATTAATTATGGGTCCATCTGGCTGCGGGAAAAGTACTCTCATGCGTACTTTAGCCGGAATTTGGCCATTTGGGCAAGGCAGTGTTTGCATTCCAGCAGAACAGAAACTTTTATTTTTGCCCCAGAGATCCTATTTACCCCTTGGAACTTTACGGGATTCTGTATTGTATCCTTACAAAGAGGATTTTGCAACGGATGAAAAGATTCGCAGCATTATGGAGCTTTGTAAATTAGAAAACCTTGTTGATAAACTTGACCAAGTTGAGGATTGGTCTCATGTTCTGTCTTTCGGTGAACAGCAGCGAATCGCTTTTGTACGGGCTATACTGCAGCAGCCAGACTGGTTATTTCTTGATGAAGCAACTTCTGCAATTGATGAAATAACAGAGGCTCATTTGTATCAATTGCTGCATTCTCGGCTTAAAAATACAACCATTATTAGTGTTGGGCATCGCAATACCTTAGTAAATTACCACAAACATAAACTAATAATTGATGACATGTGCAGCTGGCATCTTGAATAAAAGAGTGTAGTTAGAGCTGCGGTTTGGAGAAAAACATGGAAATTCGAAAATTAACTTTTACAGCCTTATTTATAGCAATTGGCGTCTTTTCCGCCCATTTAGTATATATTCCGATAGGCATCGCAAAGTGCTTTCCAGTACAGCATGCAATTAATGTTCTATTAGCAGTACTTTTGGGAACACGTTATTCTGTCAGCGCTGCCTTTAGTATATCCTTATTGCGCAATATTCTGGGTACCGGATCGTTGCTGGCCTTTCCTGGAAGTATCTTCGGAGCTGTGTTGGCAGGTATCTTGTATAAGAAAACCAATCATATTGCCGGCGCTATTGCGGGGGAGATTGTTGGTACCGGAATCCTAGGAAGTCTTGTGGCCTTTCCCATAGCAAAATATATGATTGGTTCTGAGGTCGGTGCTTTTTTCTTTGTGCTCCCCTTTCTGATTAGTACAACTGGGGGCAGTTTGATTGCCTATGCGCTGTACCATACCCCGATTAAAACATTCTTTCATGGGAGAATAGGATAAAACATAAAAATATATAAATAGACAATAAACGACAAAAACTCCTGTAAAGCTGCTTATACTTTGCAGGAGTTTTCTTGTAAAAAAAGAAAGGGAATATAGAGCAACAGACATGATCGAGTGCTTAGGAATGTGAGGCGAGGAAATGAATCACGCTGCTCAGCGAAACACAGATGGAACGGATAGTAAAAAAATGACTGTTAGGTGTTGGTTCCAGCGTATCGCTGGACGATTTTCCCTAAGGTTTGTATTCTCATTTCCTTTTATGTTACAGTTTCTGACAGTGACTTGTTTAATTGCCTTTCTCATATTTCAAGGAGGACAAGAAGCCGTAGGAGCTGTATTGGGGGAGATGAGGGAGCAAATCTTAGGACAAGTCCATGAGCAACTAAAGCGGCATATCGAGGAGCCTCTGCGCTTAAATGAGTTGAATGTGAATGCTTGGCATGCAGGGATCCTTGTATTTTCGGATCCCGTTGGTCGAGAGCGGCAATTTGTAAGTCATCTTAAGGTTTTTCCTGATGCGGCTATGACATATATTGGCTTATCTAATGGGGATTTTTATGGTGCACGGCGCCAAACGGCAGGCGGATTTCAAGTAGTGAGAAATAGTCAGGAAACAGGTGGTGCATCTTGGTATTATAGTGTTTCTGAGCAAGGTGATGGGGTACAGCTTCAAGATGTATTTCCCAATTTTGATCCCCGTATACGCCCTTGGTATCAAGTAGCGCAAGAGGCGCGAAAGCCAGTTTTCAGTGGAGTATACCGGCATTTTGTGTTCCTCGAACCGACAATCACAGCTACATATCCTATATTTAATGCAGATGGTCAGCTAGTCGGTGTCTTTGGAGTAGATTATCTTTTATCCTGGCTGGGAAACATGCTCCGGGACTTATCGCTAGGAACGGCAGGGCAGGTGTTTGTTGTAGATAAGGATGGCATGATCGTTGCTGCCTCAATCCTTACAGAACCATTTGAAATTATAAACGGGAAAAGTGAAAGAATTAAGGCTGATACTTGTAGCGATCCAGTGCTGAAGGCAGCTGTAAAATCGTATCTGGAACATTCGAATTCTTCTTTTCGTATCAGCCTGGGTGATCATGCTTATTCTGTAAGTGTAGATACTTATGAAGAATATGGACTTTCATGGAAAATATATGTAGTATTAGCGGATGAAGATTTTATGGGGAGCATTTGGAAGAATCTACATCAAACAGCAGTAGTTGTTTTTTTTATTATGATTGCTGTTTTTGGTTTAGCAGTCTGGACTGCAGGATGGGTGACACGTCCGATTCTAAGACTGAACCAATCTGCCCAAGAATTGGCTCAGGGACGTTTGTATCCGGTACCTGATACAGAACGGCAGGATGAGTTGGGGCAGCTAAGCCGCTCCTTTAACAGGGTGGCTAAAGATCTTCTCGATTTAGTCGGCAATTTAGAGGCACGAGTGATAGAAAGAACTCAGAATTTAGCAGATAAGACGCAAGAAGAACAACATATGCGTGAAAAGTTTTATAAGGAGCTGACTAAGGCTGGTCGCCAGCAGCGGACCATGCTGCCGGAGAATCTTAAGGAATCACGTTTGCGTTTGGAAATTATATACGAACCTTATATGTTAGTCAGCGGAGATTCATGTGGCTATCGATGGCTGAATGAGGATTCTCTATTTGGCTATATCATTGATGTTACGGGGCATGGAGTAGCAAGTGCCCTTCAAGCAGCGGCGCTGAATCTGATGCTGCAGGAAATTATGCATCTGCCCCTTTCCCTTACTGAGAGGATGTTAGAACTGAATCGGCGGGTAAATAATTATTTTGGTAATGATGTGATGGTGGCAGCATTTTTCTTTGAAATAGATTTTAAGAAAAGTGAGCTGCGTTATGTTGCAGCAGGTATTACCGAATTTATTGCTAAATCCGCTGGAGAACGAGGGCGGATTAGAACGCCTGGTTTATTTTTAGGGGTAAGCGACTTACCAGAGTATGAGGTTCGTTATCTGCCCATTGAGAAGGGTGATCTCTTTTGTTTTTATAGTGACGGTATAGCGGATCGTCTGATGGCTGGAACTGCTATTTCACTGAATGCTGATTATGATCAGCTGGTTGCAGCCATAAAGCAGATAGGCGAGGAAGGTGTCCGCTGGGATGATGTGACGGTTCTATGCATTCAAATTGGTGATATAATGAAGAAAAAATAATAAAAATGATACCTCCGGAATGCTTTTCCGAGAGGTATTATTTTTTATAGGATAAGAATTTATAAGCTTAAAGGAACGCTGAGCAAAAAGGCTTGATCTCAATTAATAGCTTCTTAGCGATAGGCGCCGCTGCTGATGACGAGCCAGTATAGAAAGAACATAATTAAAGACAAAGTAAGTTACCGCTATGGCAGCGAAAATGGTAAAAACTTGAGCAGTAGTACCATATTGCCCCATGATGATCATGCCTTTTCCTGTTAAGTCCTCAATGCCCACTGCCCATACAAGAGAGGTATCCTTAATGACTGTTGTGAATTGGGATACCAAAGGAGGTATCGTATTGCGTAGTGCCTGAGGCAGCACAATATAAAGCAGTGTTTGTGTGTAGGTAAAACCTTGAGATTTGGCTGCTTCCCATTGTCCTTTACCTACGGAATTCAAGCCGCCACGGACAATTTCAGCAATCATGGCTGTTGTAAAGATCGTCATAGCGACAATGCCAGCATAAATAGGAGGAAGTTTCGTCATGAAGCGTACCGCCAAAATGAATAATAATAGGGGAGTATTACGGACAACTTCAACATAAAAGGAAGCTGCCTGGCTAAAGGGAGTATGATTGGAATGCCGGGCTATGCCTAAGATGGTTCCTAGAATCATACTCAGAACAATGGAGCTGATTGCAATTTGCAATGTTGTTAGGAGACCAGACCCCAGAAAACTAAGCAATTCCCATTGAAACAATTCTTCTATCATGATGATACCTCCAATTTGCGTTCCAGGCGTTTGGCAAAAGAGGCCAATGGAAAACATAATGAGAGATACAGTAACCCGGTTACCACATAAGAAGGACCATAGTAAAGATTCGTACTTGACCAAGAATCCGCATGATACATAAGTTCACCACCTGCAACCATGGCTAATACGGAAGTATTTTTGATCAAATTTACAGCTTGGTTGGTCAGTGGAGGATAAGAAATTCGTTTGGCTTGGGGCAAAACGATATGAATCATCGCTCCCCAATAGGAGAATCCTTGGGAATAGGCTGCTTCCAATTGTCCTTTTGGTACAGATTCTACACCTGCTCGAATGACTTCTGCAATATAGGCACCATGGTAAACACCTACGCCCAGCACTCCCACAACAAAAACGGGCAACATAATTCCTAGATGGGGCAAGCCATGGTATAAGAAGAAAATTTGAATGACCAAAGGTGTATTTTGAATAAATTCTACATACACGCGATTGAGTAGTTTAAATAGCTTTACATGTGATGTACCCAAAAGTCCAAAGAAGATCCCTAGGCCTAAAGCCAACGTTAGTCCCAGGCCTGATAAAAGAATGGTCTGAACAAAACCTTCGGCAAAGACAGACCAATCATTAATCAGCGCTAACCATTTGAACCCTGCAAAAGGTCCTGGCACTATTTAAGTCCCCATTTTTGCATCAGCTTATCTAATTCACCTGATTTTTTCATATCGTTTATAGTATCATTTACGATTTTAGCTAATCCTGCGTTGGCTTTTTTGCTTGCTACTCCATACTCTTGTGGTGTAAAGCGGTCATTTAGAATTACAGTGGTATCATCTAAGTAACCATATAAGATCGCGCCATCTACACTAAAACAATTAATACGACCTGAGTCTAGGGCTGTTTTAATTTCTGGATAGGTGCCAAATTCTAAGAATTTAACCTTAATGCCTTGTTTATCGGCTGCCTCTTGAATGGCTTTTTTACTGGTAGCACTTTGCGCAACACCAATTGTTTTATCTGCTAAGCCTTTAAGATCGGTAATACCAGAGTCTTTCTTGACCATTAAAGCAACACCATCTGTGAAATAAGGATCGGAAAAATTATAGCTTTGTTTACGTTCTTCTGTAATGGTAAAAGTTGCAATGACTAAGTCTACTTCACCATTGTCGAGCAAAGGCCCACGGGTTTTAGCAGTAACGCCTTGTGCTTCGAATTTTTTCTCGTCACCGAGGATTTTCTTAGCCAATGCTCTTGTTAAGTCGATTTCGAAACCGTCAATTTGACCCGTTTTAGGATCTTTAAAACCAAATTTGGGCACATCAACCTTAACTCCTACTTTTAAGGTACCGCGATCTTGTATTGCTTTGATTTCGGGAGCTGTACCCGTCCCGCCTGCTGCAGGCTTAGAATCAGTTGTGCTGCCACAGCCAGAAACTGCGAGGGCGATGAACATCATTACACTAAGGATAAGAACATATACTTTTTTCATTTTTAATAACCTCCGTATGTTTTTTATGAATTCATTACGTTTAGCGAAGAATGCGGCTTAAAAATAATTTTGTACGATCATGTTCCGGATTTGTAAAGAAATGCTCTGGAGATCCCTTTTCAAGTATTGTGCCTCCATCCATAAAGATAACCTGATCGGCTACTTGTTTGGCAAAACCCATTTCATGAGTAACGACTACCATCGTGATTCCTTCTTTTGCCAGATCAACCATTACATCTAATACTTCTTGTATCATTTCAGGATCAAGAGCAGAAGTTGGTTCATCAAAGAGCATAACTGTAGGGCGCATGTTAAGGGCACGGGCAATGGCGACTCGTTGTTGCTGCCCTCCGGAGAGCTGAGCCGGATAGGCATCTGCTTTTTCGCGTAAGCCAACTCGTTCCAAAAAAGCGAGACCTGATTCACTTGCTTCATCACGAGAGATTTTTTTTATGAGCGTTGGTGCTAATGTTAAGTTTTCCAGCACTGTTTTGTGAGGATATAGATTGAACTGTTGAAAAACCATTGCTACAGACTCTCTAACTTTAGTAATCGGTGCCTTAGGGGCCGTGATGTCGACGCTGTCAACCACGATCTGGCCTGTGCTTGGTGTTTCTAATAGGTTCATGCAGCGGATTAAGGTACTCTTTCCAGAACCGCTTGGTCCGATGACAACGACTTTTTCACCACTGTCCACATTGAGATTAACATCCTTTAAAACATGTAGTGGACCGAAGAATTTATTAACTCCTTGTACTTTAATCATCAAATACCCCCTTCCTAGCAACAAAGCAAAGCCGTGCTCTCATAGGTATTCCTATAAGTGCACGGCGTCATTGCCATTATGTTTGTGAAATTTATAGTTACAGTATAACATTAAAAACAAACGTTGTCATCACCTAAATACAGAAAATGTTTTTTGAGGAGAAACATAATTGCATAATGTCTTAATGTGGATGAAGAGAAGGCTGAAGATAAAAGGATGTAAAAAAATCCCTTGCTGGGAATTACTTTGGCAGGGTATTTTACAGTGGCTGGGGAATCTAATAATAAATAAGTCAATTAGGATGTAGAAACAATATAAAATGAATTGTGAGGTGCATCTATCTATGGCGATTCACTCCATGGCAGGACAAAAAGCTTCTAAAAGCATGTTAGTCAATATCCCGCGTTTAGTTAGTGCCTACTATATTAATATTCCCGATGTCCGTATTCCAGGGCAGGGAGTTGTTTTTGGAACTTCTGGGCATCGAGGAAATTCATTGCAATCTAGTTTTAATGAACAACATATTCATAGTATTACTCAAGCGATTTGTTGCTATCGTAAAGCTCAGAATATTACGGGACCGCTTTTTATTGGCTTTGATACTCATGCCTTGTCTGAACCTGCCTTTATTTCGGCAGTGGAAGTCTTAGCGGCTAATCATGTAGAAACCTTTGTTGCTAAAGATATGAATTATACCCCTACACCGGGCATTTCTCACGCAATTCTCAAATATAACAAGGGCAGAAAAGATGGGCTGGCCGATGGTATAGTCATTACACCTTCTCATAACCCGCCGGATAATGGCGGTATTAAGTACAACCCTCCGAATGGTGGACCGGCGGATACTCATATTACCAAATGGATTGCTGATAAAGCGAATCAATTCTTGCTAGAGGGCAACCAAAAGACCAAACGCTTACCTTATGAAAAAGCGTTAAAGACACCTTATGTACATGAATATGATTTTATTACGCCTTATGTGAATGATTTAGAGCAGGTAATTGATATGGAAGTGATAAAGGCCTCAGGTCTGAAATTGGGGGCTGACGCTCTAGGTGGTGCTGGTCTTGGCTATTGGGCACCTATTGCAGAGACCTATGGCCTTGATATTGATGTAATCAATGGGTATCCTGATCCTACTTTTGGCTTTATGAATGTAGATGCGGACGGGAAAATTCGCATGGATTGCTCGTCTCCTTATGCTATGGCGGGGCTTATCGATTTAAAAGAAAAATATGATCTTGCTTTCGGTAATGATCCGGATTTTGATCGTCACGGTATTGTTGCTCCCAGTGTTGGTTTAATGAATCCCAATCACTATCTGTCTGTAGCGATTTCCTATTTATTTCAAAATCGTAAGGGATGGCGTGAAGATGCTGCTATTGGTAAGACCTTGGTTAGTTCTTCCATGATTGACCGCATTGCTGCCAGCCTAGGTAAAAGGCTTGCAGAAGTTCCTGTAGGCTTCAAATGGTTTGTTGACGGTCTCGTTGATGGTTCCTTTGGATTCGGCGGTGAAGAAAGCGCTGGAGCATCTTTTCTCAGAAAAGACGGTACTGTCTGGACAACAGACAAGGATGGTATTATTCTATGCTTATTAGCTGCAGAGATTACTGCGAAAACTGGCCGGGATCCAGGGGTGCATTATCAGGATTTAAGTGAAAAGTTTGGAGCGCCTGTCTATGCACGCATTGATGCCCCCGCGAATACGCAGCAGAAGACTATATTGTCGAAGCTTTCACCAGAGCAGGTCAAGGCGCAGACATTAGCCGGAGAGCTCATTACCGCGAAGTTGACTAAGGCACCTAGTAATCAAGCGGATATAGGGGGATTAAAGGTTTGCACCGAGAATGGATGGTTTGCTGCAAGACCATCAGGAACGGAAGAGGTGTACAAAATATATGCGGAAAGCTTTAAAGGAGTAGAACATCTTAAGCAGATTCAGGAAGAAGCAAAAGAAATCGTTACTGAAGCTCTCAAAGCAAGTAGTATCTAGGTGCGAGGAAAATGAGATTTTATGAACCACAAAGGAGAATGTAAAATGCAGAGGGCACAGAGAAAAATGGCAACTCCTTTGTGCTTCAAAAAAATCTATGTTGTTTTTTAGAGTATTCATGCCATGTTTTTTTATAAATTGAATGATTGAGACAATATCATAATATCTGGACAAGGGAGAGACAGCATGTTGCACAAAAGGAAGTTGTTTCAAAGTAGTGGTAGCTTTTTTATCGCAATTGTTCTTCTTACAGCTTTTTCGATGATGCCGTTTCTAGGGCCGTCTTTTGCAGCAGCTGCTGGGATCGATCA
>CAMKSY010000159.1 GCA_946415545.1 uncultured Pelosinus sp.
GTGCATGATCTCCCATTTGTCCTAATTGGATCAAAATAACGCTTAAGATAGCTCCGGCCATATCCATTGCCAAGGCTGGAATCGACGGTAATAGTGTCAAAGAAGTAAAGTGGGACAATGCATTAAGATAAGCACCTGCAAGAATATTACCGATTTCCATTAACGCAGACTCATCCATAGAATTTAAAGAGGTTGTATGGCCTTGCTCTCTCCCCATTAGCATATCTACTAAATAAAAAGCACTATCACGAGGTAACAAAAACAAAATACTACTGGGAGCAGGACCAAATACGCGTAAATACACACCAGCTACCATTGCATCTGGGCCACCAACTACATCGGGAACCTCCCCAAGAGGTAGAATAGCAATTTTAGGGACTGTCATATCAATTTTACGATTAATAATTTGTGATAATGCTGTGGCGGAATTTCCAGCACCTACATTGCCAATTTCCCTTAATGCATCAAGCTGCAACATTGATAGTTTTAATATTTCATCAGACAATAGTTCCACCTCATTTTAAACTCTATAATTACACTATTTTTGTTTCTTGACCAACACCAATAATCTCTTCTAAATTCAATAAGATGAGTAATCGATTGTCCAATTTGCCTACTCCGCTAAGATAGCTTGCTGCCACACTCCCCGCTACAACATCTGGTGAATCAATATTTTCCTGATCAATTGTCATAACTTCCGAAACAGCATCTACGATCATGCCAACCGATAATTCATCTACTTTGACAATAATAATCCGTGTATCTTCTGTTAAAACTTGTTGAGGCAAATTCAAGCGTTTCTTCAAATCAATAACTGGCAAAACACTGCCACGCAGGTTAATTACACCTTTAATATAATCTGGTGTATGAGGGACTCTTGTGATATCAGTAATCCGCTTTATTTCTTGTACTTGCAAAATACTGACGCTGTATTCTTCTTTTCCGAGTCTAAAGACAACTAGTTGCACTTCACTGCTTGCATAACTTTTTTCTAACATATGCTGCTCCTCCTTATTGGATTAATGAACCGATATCTAATATAAGTGCCACTTGACCATTACCCAAAATAGTTGCACCAGCAATAATTTTAATTCCGGCTAAAAGTTTTCCTAAGGATTTTATTACAATTTCCTGCTGCCCTATTAGATTATCAACTATAATTCCAGCACGCTGCTCTCCAATATGTACAATAACCACAAATAATTCCTCTTCCATGTGTTGCTTGCCAGAATCGGGTATGTTAAGCACATCTGCTAAACGCACAATAGGGATAATTTGGCCTCTAAGCAGAATCACTTCTTTATTTTGTACCGTCTTGATATCAGAAGGTATAATATTGATAGTACTATCAATTGATCCTAACGGAATTGCATAAATTTCTTCTGAAACTTTAACCAACAGCGCTTGGATAATGGCGAGTGTTAACGGCAACCGAATTTTAAACTTACTGCCTTCATTAACTTTTGTCTCAACATCAACCATGCCACCAAGAGATTCAATTTTATTTTTTACTGCATCCATCCCTACACCGCGTCCAGAAACATCCGTAACTACTGCAGCTGTAGAAAAACCTGGAAGAAATACTAAACGAACAGCTTCGTTGGCATCCATAACATCAGCTTCACCTTGAGAGATAAGACCTTTTTCAACAGCCTTACGTTTAATAATATCAGCGTTAATCCCCTTGCCATCATCTTCAACCATAATAATTACATTATTACCTTCATGACGAGCAATCAGTCGAATTTCACCAATAGGATTTTTGCCCTTTTCTTCTCTTTCATTTGGGTGTTCAATACCATGGTCAATGGAATTGCGCAATAAATGAACAAGTGGATCACCAATTTCATCAATAACAGTACGATCAAGCTCTGTTTCTTCACCTTGAATGATAAGGTTGATCTCCTTATTAAGATCCCGAGACAAATCTCTAACCATTCTTGGGAAACGATTAAAAACTTGTCCTACCGGAACCATTCGCACTTTCATAACGACAGCCTGTAAATCAGTGGTTACGCGATCCATTTGTTCAATTGTTTCTACTAAATCTGTTAGCTTATGGGTAAGGCCAATTTGCTCTAATCGAGTCTTATTAATTACTAACTCACCGACAAGATTGAGCAAAGTATCTAGTTTATCAATATCCACACGCACTGATTGACCACTTTTATTTTTCTTTTCTACAGCGGTTTGGGTATGTACAACGGCTGTTCCAGCTTTTTCAGCTTCATCATCTTTTTTTATCATTGGTTCTAGTGATTTTGGAACACTGATTTCTCCCTTGGCATCATTAGGCAATACACATGGCAAAACAACCGCTTGGTCAATTTCTGAAATCGATAATACCGTGTGTTGAATTTTTTCTGCCTCACTGCCTGATATCACAATCACTTGAAAGCTAAGAGAAAAGTTCTCTCTTTCTAATTCTTCTACAGCTGGGATGCTTTTTATGACTTCACCAATTTCATCTAATGCATTCATAACCATATAAGATCTGGCAGACTTTAAGAGACAACCTTCTCGCAAAGAAACTTGTACCTCATACGCTTGCATACCTTGATCACGCGCTTTTTTTATAACAGCTATTTCTGTATCACTAAGCTCAATTGAAGAAGACGCCACTGGTGCTATGTTACTGACTTCTGCTTGTACTGATGTAGATGCCACAGCTTCTCCTTTAGCTAAGGCTTTAAGCTTAATTATTAATGGCTTGCTGTCAATAGAACTTTCATTATTTGATGCAACACTTTCTACTAATTGCTCTAATGTATCAACACATCTAAAAATAGTATCAATAATATCATGACTTGCCTTTAATTGGCCCTTACGCAATAAATCCAAAATATTTTCCATTTCGTGTGTCAATTCCGCAATATTTGTAAATCCCATAGTAGCCGACATACCTTTTATTGTATGAGCGCTACGAAAAATTTCGCTAAGTACAGATAGGTTTTCAGGGTCATTCTCTAAATCTAATACACAACTATTAAGCGTTTGCAAATGTTCTCGAGATTCTTCCAAGAACATACCCATATACTGATTTGTATCCATTATTCCACCTCCATAATTATTTGACAATAGTTTTCACAATTTCTGCAGCAATCGTTGAAAGTGGCGCTACTTTATCAACTACGCCTAGTTCAATCGCTGATTTAGGCATACCAAATACAACCGCTGTAGATTGGTCTTCGGCAATAGTGTAGCCGCCTTTTTGCTTGATAGCCTGTATACCTTTAGCACCATCATGACCCATTACTGTAAGAATTACACCAACAGCATTGTCTCCATAAGCTTTGGCAACAGATTCCATCATAGGATCTACTGCTGGACGATGCCCACCAATAGGAGGGTTCTGATTCAATTTCACAACTTTCTTATTACCTTCACGCTCGATGGTCATATGATGATCACCGGGGGCGATTAGAACTAATCCCTCACGTATAATATCATTATGCTCAGCCTCTTTCACCGTTAAGAGAGATAAAGAATTTAAACGTTCAGCTAGGGATCGCGTAAAACCTGGAGGCATATGTTGTACAATAACTACACCGCAAGGTAAATTACCAGGCAATCTAGTAAGAATCTCCTGAAGAGCCCTCGGACCTCCTGTAGATGTACCAATAGCCAAAACAGGCTCGTTCGTGAATTTTTTTAAAGATTGAGATGAAAGATTTGTCATAGATGGTACTGTTACCTTTACTTTACTTAATTGTGATACATTGGCTTTACTTGCCGCTCGACTTTTGGCTACTATTTCAGTACCAATACCAGCTATATTAGAAATAACGCCTGCAGTCTTTGCTACAAAATCAACTGCACCTAACTCTAAAGCACTTAACGTTGCATTTGCTCCAGCACTAGTAAGACTGCTAAGCATCACTACAGGCGTTGGTATTTCCTTCATAATTATTTCTAATGCCTGTAACCCACTCATAATTGGCATTTCAACGTCCATGGTAATTACATCAGGCTTAAATTGTTTTACTTTCTCTACAGCTTCTTTACCATTTCGAGCTGTGCCAACTAGCAGAAAATCTGACTCAGCAGAGAATAGATCTGATAATAGCTTACGCATAAAAGCAGAATCATCAACAATTAATATTTTGATCATCAATTCTACCTCCTGTAAGTTAGAGACCTTTTTGACGATGTTCCAACTGCTTTCTAAATATAAATCTACTTATTTTGTCACGCACAATATTACGCGTATCGACAAACTTGATACTGATCCAAAATAATTGTCGATCTTCTTGTGGTTTCTGCACTCGGATAACTTCACCATCGACCTCAAGGTCACCATCTTCTGGAAGAGTCAGCATCATATTTACTTTGGTCCCTATTTTTATTTGTTGCTCACATATTGCTTGCAATCCGCCACCGCTAAGATCTCGAGTCATTACCTTTTGAGTAATAGCTTTCTCTGCATCATCATCCAAAAAATACTCTATCTGCAGAGGTTGAGATACATCAAAGCGAACGAAAGCTCTTTGCTGGGTTTTTTCAATTTCATATGGCATTGCAACAATCCAGACTGGTAAAGGATACATTCTCTTACTTAGAAATTTACTTTTAAAAATATAAACGCCACTCTCAGTAATGATTTTGCCATAAAATCCACGACCGCTTTCCAGAATAATCGGACGTCCCTTTTGCATCGGCATTGCAATTATCATCTCATCAGAAGTGAGTTCTTCAACACGACTAGTAAAACGCGGGGTATTGATATTTTTGGATAACATAATTTCTAAACGTTGATTTACTTTTACTATCTGTTCCAAGCTAATAACCCTTTCCTCCTTACTAACACAAACTTCACCGCATTAATCCTATTAACTTATTAAAGAAACCTTTAACGCCTGTAGTCTTATTACTAGCAGCCCTATTTAATAAACGATTGGCTATCTGTTCGATACAACGTGCTGATGCAGTATTAGGAAATGCTAATAATAACGGTGTTTGCTTTTTTACAGCCCTAACTAAATTACTATCTTCATAGACAAAGCCAAGGCTGCTAATTGTTAATCCTAAAAACTTAAGCGCGACTTTGATCAGCTTATCAGATGCAATATTTCCTTCATCAGGCTCCATAACACGATTAATCACTAGCTTTAATACCGCATTTCCAGAGTGACTTACATAGGTCTTCACCATCGCATAAGCATCAGTAATTGCCGTTGGCTCTGGAGTTGTTACAATAATTACCTCATCAGCAGCTACCACAAAATTCATTACACTTTTACTTATGCCCGCACCCGTGTCAATTAAAATGATATCTGCTAAATCATCTAATAATGTAATTTTATTTATAATACGCATGAGCTGTGAGTCGTCTAAATTTGCTAAATTATAAAGCCCAGACCCACCTGACATAAATTTTATTCCAAGAGGTCCCTCTGTTATAATATCAATTAAAGAAAATCCACCATCTAGCAGATGCAGAATATTATAAGGTGTTGAACACCCTAAGATTACATCCACATTCCCCATTCCCAAATCAGCATCTATGATCAGCACTCTTTGCCCTAATTTAGCCAATGCCAGTGCTAAATTCACGGTAAAATTAGTTTTACCAACACCACCTTTGCCACTAGTAACCGTAATAACCCTTGCATTGGTACGGTCTGCCTTAATAACAGAGCTGCTTTTTTTTCCAGATGAACTTTGTACCATTTTTCGTAATTTTTCCGCTTGATCCCACATCATCACAAATCTCTCAAAATCAATGGCGTTAATCTATTAATATCAACTAACTCTATGTCATCGGGAACATTTTGCCCGTTGGTTACGTACGAAAGTGACATCGGGAACTGGTACAGTAGATTCACAATAGTGCCAATGTTTCGTGTTTCATCAATTTTTGTAAAAATGACTTTATTAGGCATACATATAGAAAAATTTTTTACAATATCTAATGCGTCCTTATACTTAGTAGTAGCACTTAATACTAAATATTTTTCAATCACATCATCGATATGTAAAAGTTTGGTCAGCTCGTCTAATTGCTCATTATTATGAGGACTTCGTCCAGCTGTATCTATTAATATCAACTGCTTGTCTTGATTACTATCTAATACCGCTTTAAGTTCATCGGCTGCATACACCACATGAATAGGTATCCCCATAATATCTGAATAGGTCTTTAGTTGCTCTACAGCAGAGATGCGATAGGTATCAGCAGTTATTAGCGCAATTTGATACCCTTCTTGAATTGCAAATTTAGCCGCCAATTTTGCAATGGTAGTGGTCTTTCCCACCCCTGTTGGCCCAAAAAAGGCTACTATCTTTCTACCTTGTTCAGGAATCTTAATACCATCTACATTTCTGAAACATGTTTGAATCTGAGTAATAAGCAGTTGTCTCAGTTCGGGGCTTTCAATGTCAAAATGCGAATAATCCACTGGTAAATCATTTATAATTTGTTCTGCAATCTTTCTATCAATATCATTATTCACTAATAGATCAAGAACAGAGGAGTGCTCACTGCCTTGAGGAATTTTAGCTATTACCTTCTCAAGTAAATTACGCATACTAGCGAGTTCAGATTGTACAGCAACTTCTTCTTCAACATGAGGCTGTGCCTTTTGGGGAGACTTAGTTGCAATAGAAGTATCAATAGCTGCTGTAACCTCTACTTCTTCCTTAGAAAAGAATCCCCAAAAACCACCCTTACGAAATTTCCGTGTATGTAAAATAATAGCATCACGCCCCAAGGCACCTTTTGCCTGAGCAATAGCATTTTGCATAGAATCAGCAGTAAACACTCTAACTTTCAATTATATTCTCACCATCCCTAATGATTGCACATCAACCTTAGTCTCTAGCTCCGCATAAGATAAAACAATTAAATTTGGTACACTGCGTTCAACTAATTTGTAGAAATACGTTCTGATTGCAGGGCTGGTAAGAATAATAGGTTGATAACCAATATTTGTTATTTTCGGTAATTCTTTTGCTATACTTGATATAATGCTCTGGAGCATCTGAGGCTCAAGTACTACATAAGAACCACTTTCATTACGCTGTACTGCACCTGCGATAAGATTTTCTAGCTGCGGATCAACGGTTATGCAAGTCAGCATATTATTTTGTGCATATTGCCTAGATATTTGCCTAGCTAATGCATGACGCACATATTCTGTTAGAATATCAGTATCTTTAGTAAGTTGAGCATAATCAGCCAAAGTCTCAAAAATAGTCACCATATCTCGAATGGAGATTCGCTCATGCAATAATTTTGCTAATACTTTTTGAATATCGCCTATGGATAATAAGGCAGGCGTCAACTCTTCTACTACTGCAGGATTATGTTGTTTTACAGAATCAACTAAAGTCTGCACTTCTTGACGACCTAAGATTTCAAAAGCATACGATTTTATAACTTCTGTTAAATGAGTGGCCAATACTGACACAGGATCTACTACCGTATAGCCTGCAAGCTCAGCTTGTTCACGATTCGCCTCTTGAATCCATAAAGCTGGTAAACCAAAAGCTGGCTCGACTGTTTCAATCCCATTTACTTCTTCAAAAACAGTGCCTGAATTCATCGCCAAATAATGATCTAATAATAATTCGCCTTTAGCAATCTCGATTCCTTTTAATTTTATTACATATACATTGGGCTTTAATTGAATATTATCCCGAATTCGAATGGTAGGTACGATAAGTCCTAATTCTAGGGCGCATTGCCTACGAATCATAACTACCCGGTCTAATAAATCTCCTCCTTGAGAAATATCAACCATTGGTATTAAGCTATATCCAATCTCTAACTCCATTGTATCAATTTGTAACAAGGATACAATATTTTCTGGGTTCCGGACCTCTTCATTTTCTTTCTCCTCTAAATCGGTCTCTTGTGAATCTTGTTTATATTGAATTGTCTTTTCTAAGATATAACCTACTGCAAAAGAAATAAGGCCAAGACTTATAAAGGGAATTAGAGGTAAGCCTGGAACAAACCCCATTACTGCCAATACCCCTGCAACAATATAAAATACTCGTGGATTCGTAAAGATCTGCCCTACAAGATCGTAACCTAAATTGGATTCTGATGCAGCCCTTGTCACTACAATACCTGTTGCAGTAGATATTAAAAGAGCTGGGATCTGGTTCACTAATCCTTCTCCCACCGTCAGCAACGTGTAACTATGCAAGGCTTCTAACACGCCTAGATCCCTTTGAACCATACCAATAACAAAACCGCCAACGATATTAATCACAATAATAATGATTGCTGCTATCGCATCACCTTTAACGAATTTACTGGCACCATCCATAGCACCATAAAAATCAGCTTCTCGTTGAATTTTAACGCGACGCTGCCGCGCTTCATTATCGGTAATAGCGCCAGAATTTAAATCAGCGTCAATACTCATTTGTTTACCAGGCATAGCATCTAATGTAAATCTGGCAGCAACCTCGGCAACACGCTCAGAGCCTTTGGTAATTACTAAGAATTGTATAATAATTAAAATAACAAACACAATAAAACCAACAATGGCATTCCCGCCGACAACAAAATTTCCAAATGCCATAATTACTTCACCAGCATAACCATCCAGCAAGATAAGCCTTGTGGAAGATACATTCAATGCTAAGCGGAACAAGGTCGTAATCAATAATAAAGAAGGAAACACTGAAAATTGCAATGGTTCTACATTATAAACAGCAATCATTACGATCACAAGAGCCAAAGAAATATTTAACGCTAATAATAAATCTAATAAGAATGTTGGCAAAGGAATGATCATCATAATAACAATGGTAATAATTCCAAGGGCTACTATAATATCACTGTATTTAGTTAGTTTACTTAAACCTGGAAAAGGCGATGTTTGCGTAGCCATTTTTTACTCCTTCTACAACTTAGGACAAGCGTTTTTTTAATTTATATACATATGCTAAAACTTCTGCAACAGCTTGATATAATTCTGGCGGTACAGGATAGCCAATATCTACTGCCGCATATAAAGCTCTTGCTAAAACTTTATTCTCAACAATTACTACCTTGCTTTCTTTGGCAATTTCTTTAATTCTTTGGGCAATTA
>CAMKSY010000160.1 GCA_946415545.1 uncultured Pelosinus sp.
TCCTGAGCCGATCGCCGCCTTACGATCATTCACAATAAAAGAGTTTTTATCAAGGCTTAACAGGACACGATATACCCGTCCTTTTTCCTTATCTTCCACAGCATCGGGACTAATATCCACCACCGTAGCGCCAATGGTACCGTAACGTTGAAAACTGAACGTTTCAATCTTGACTTCTGCCGCCTGTCCTTGCTGAATAAATCCAATATCCTTATTGGCAACCCATGCTTCCACTTGTATTTCCGCATCCTCAGGAACAATTTCCATGAGAGGCTGGGCAGCCGTCACAATTCCACCTACCGTATGCACAGCAAGTTGGCTGACCTTGCCATCAATAGGTGCCACAATATGGGAAAGGCGGTTTATTTCTTCTGCCTTTTTTACTTCTTCCATATAGGCTTGAAATTGTTTTCTGTCATCTACCATTTTTGAAGTAATATCACGATTTCGTTCTGCCTTAATCGTGGCAACGGCTTCCTGACTTTGCAGTACTGCCCATTCCAAACGTGCAATTTCCGCCGCTTGAGCCCCAATATTATGTTCTAAGTCCAGACGTTTTTCCTGATGATCAAATAGAGTGAAGGTTGAGACAGCATTTTCTTTTACTAATTGCTCAATTCGTTTTTCCTTTTCTTTAGCGATTTCATATAGAGATACATATTTGGCATAAGTAGAGCGACTGCTCTGTAAGCTGGATTGGCTCTGACTGACATTGAATTCAGCTGTTGCCAGTTTTGTCTTATATTCTGCCATTCGGCTCTGATACAGACCTACCTGAAAGTTGATGTCTTTATCCTCCAGATCTGGTTCCTTTTGTGGAGAAAAAGATCGCTCTTCCATCTCCGCCGTTAAGCGTTCAATTTCCAGACGGTAATAAGCCATTTCCTTTTTATTGCGTGCCATATCTGCAGCAGTGATAGTGGTATCTAGCTCCAATAGCAATTGCCCCTTAGTTACCGTCTGGCCGTCTTTCACATGGATGGCTTTTACCACTCCTTTGTCTTCTGCCTGGACCGTTTTTACATACCCGATAGGTATCAATTTCCCCGGAGCAACAGCGACTTCATCTACATGACCAATAAGTGTCCAAACAATAATACTGCTTATGATAATAAATAATGTCCACAACAAAATCCGTCCAACTGGCGATGGAGGCGTCTCTAGCACTTCTAAGGCTGCAGGTAAAAACTCCGTTTCACTTTGCGGCCACTGCCCGTTTACTTTTTCATTTAATAATTGTTTTATTTTCACAAACATCTTATACCTCTTGCTGCTTATATAAATTATAATAACATCCATTCAAGGAAATTAGCTCTTCATGAGAACCCTGTTCTACTACCTGCCCTCGTTCCATCACCATAATCTTGTCACAGCGACGAACTGTCGATAATCGATGGGCAATCATAATCATGGTGCGCCCAGCTGAAATGGCATCTAAATTATTCATAATGATTCGCTCTGATTCGTAATCCAAAGCACTTGTAGCTTCATCAAATATCAATATGGCTGGATTGGTTAGTATCGCCCTTGCAATAGCGATACGCTGCTGCTGGCCTCCTGATAACGACATCCCCCGCTCACCAACTTTTGCATCATACCCCTCAGGTAATTCTAATATGAATTCATGAGCCCCAGCCATGTGAGCAGCCCTGATGACTTCTTCAATGGAAACCCCTGGACGAGCAATGGCAATATTGTCTCTCACACTGCCATTAAATAAAAAGTTTTCTTGCAAGACTACACCAATCCTCTGCCTAAGCCAAGTTGGCTCCACTTGCGCCAGATCCACCCCATCTATGGAAACTTGACCGCTCTCAGGCAGATATAGGCGTTGCACTAGCTTTGTCATCGTACTTTTCCCTGAACCAGAACGACCGACAATTCCAATTCTCATACCTGCTTGAATGTGAATACTAACCTGATTCAAGATGATTTTTCCCTCGGCATGATAACGAAAATTAACATTATCAAAGAGAATGTTTCCTCTCATGGAAGGTACTTCTTTATTATTATTCTTCTGAAAAGTTTCTGATGGAGTATTTAATATATCTCCCAGCCGCTCTACCGACAATGCTGCTTGCTGGCAGGACTGCCATATGCCGGTCAAACGAAATAGTGGAGCACTAGCTTGTCCTGCCAGCATTTGAAAGGCGATTAATTGTCCAATGGTCATTTCTCCATTCATAACTTTGTGCCCGCCAACTAGCAATATGCCAAAGCCTGTCAAGCTCTGAACCAAGCTTCCGAAGCCCCCCACTATCATATTAAACTTCGCACTATTAAAAGCTGTCCGGATGTATTTAGCCAAAAGAGTTTCCCATTTATGATTGAACTGTGGCTCAAGAGCAAGAGATTTTACCGTATGCACACCCGTAATAGCTTCCACAAGGAAAGCATTGCTTTCGGCACCACTTGACCATACTGTCTGTAAGCGCTCACGATAGATGGGGGTCGCAATTACATTTTGAAATAAGTACAATGGGAGAGAAATAAGGGCAATTAAAGTTAAAGATATGCTGTAATAAAACATAACTAAGATAAATAGCAGAGAGAAAAATATATCCAAGAAGATGGTCATGGTCGAACCTGTCAAAAACTCACGAATTCCATTTAATGCTGCTACTCGCGCCAATGTATCGCCAACCCTGCGCAGCTCAAAATAACGCAGCGGCAAGGTAACCAAATGCCGTATGAGTTTGGCACCTAGGATCATATCCATTTTATTCGTGGTATGAGTGGAGAGATACGTCCGCAATAGACTCATTATCATCTGAAAAAATGCAGCGAAGAGTAGCGCTAATGCCAAAATATCCAGCGTTGCTACTCCTTTATGCAATAATACTTTATCAATGATAACCTGGGTAAATAAAGGAGTAACCAAACCAAATAACTGCAAAAAAAAGGAAGCGATTAATACTTCGTAAAAAAAATGCTTATATCGTACTATGATGGGAATAAACCATGCCAAATTAAACTGCTGTCCTGCATTTTTCAGGCTAAATCGCTTTTTAATCGTTATGATTACACCATTCCATACTGCCAAAAATTCTGCTAGCGTAATGCTCTCAGGTCGACCTACTTGAGGATCAAATATCACGATCTGCTCTTTATTATTCTTTCCAATTACCCGAAAGGTTCCATCCCGCATCACAGCAATAGCTGGCATTGGCAGGTTGCTTAATTCATCATTCTTGAGCTTTACTACTTTTGTTTTTAACTTTAAAAATTTTGCAGACTTTAAAAGAAGCTGAATGTCCATTATTACTTTATCAGAATAAAGCTCTCGTATCTTTGCTTTATCTACAGGAACTTTTAAAGCATTAGCTACAGCAATTAAGCATTGCAAAGCTGTATCACAAATCTCAGCTTCATAGCAATCTTTTTTTTGTTTTGATATTTGTATCGTCATTATACTACCTCGACAATTCTTTTCGACCTCATCACTTTTTTACCATTTTCGCTAATAATTGATAATTCCCTGCAAGATTTGAATTCCCTTTGAGGTAAATCATTATGAATGAGCAACATGCACTATATAAAATAGTCTATAGTGGCGGCCCTGCCACTATAGACTATTAGAAGCATACAGTACAATGGGCTTGTTACCCTATCTTTTGAGTAATCTGCTTAGCGGTTAAAGTACTGTCTGCAAATTGAAATTGATCAACTTGATAGTTTGCTCCTAAAAGCCAATTAGACAAGCGGATTGTATCACCTGTTTGATTTATTGTGCAAATAAGATCATTACTATCTTTTGTAAACTCCACACCTGAAAGTACTATATCCTGAAATTTAAGAGTATCTAAGCCATTGTCAATATTATTACCTACATAACTATTAATTGTATCGTTTCCGTCACCTAAGCCGAAAATATAGGTATCATTTCCTAAACCACCCTCTAATACATCATTACCTGCGCCACCATATAGCGTATCATTACCAGCTCCGCCATACAGCCAGTCGTTACCATCTCCACCATCCAGAACGTTATTACCTTTGTTCCCAGTGATAACATTATCAAGTTCATTGCCTGTTCCATTAATACTGCCTGTTCCGATCAAAGTCAGATTCTCGATATTAGCTCCCAGCATATATTCGATAGTAGATTGTACTGTATCTATACCTCCATCAAGGTTTTCAAATACAAAGTCACCAACATTATCTACTACGTAAGTATCATCTCCTCTACCACCCATCATCCAATCCGCGCCTAGTCCACCGTTTAATACATTATTCCCATTGTTACCAATGATGATATTATTCAATGTATTGCCAGTTCCGTTGATATCACTTGTACCAGTTAAGGTCAGATTCTCCACATTAGCAGTTAGAGTGTAGGAAATACTAGACTGTACTGTATCTGTACCAGCACCAGCATTTTCTACTACCACATCACCGATATCATCCACTACATAGGTATCACTACCTGCGCCGCCTCTCATAATATCCGCACCCAAACCACCGTTTAGAATATTATTACCGTTATTACCAGTGATAATATTGTTAAGTTCATTACCATTGCCATTAATGTTGCTTGTACCTGTCAAGATCAAGTTCTCTATATTAGACCCTAGACTATAAGAGATGCTAGATTGCACCGTATCGATACCTTCATTACTGTTTTCTACTATTGAATCTCCAATATTGTCTACCACATAGGTATCGTTGCCTGCGCCACCTTTCATTATGTCCGCACCCAAACCACCATTTAAAACGTTATTTCCGCCATTGCCAATAATGACATTATTCATTGTATTACCAGTAGCATTAATATTGTTTATGCCCATCAGTGTCAAATTTTCTACATTGGCTCCTAATGTATACGTAATACTGGACTGCACCGTATCTATGCCTTCATTTTCATTTTCGACAACCACATCGCCAGCATTGTCCACCACATACGTATCATCACCTAAGCCACCTATCAGCCTGTCTGCCCCCAATCCGCCATCCAAGATATCGTCACCAGCTCCGCCAGTTAAAATATTCTTTCCACTATTGCCAATGATAACATTATTAAGTTCATTGCCAGTACCGTTGATACTTCCTGTACCTGTTAGTGTCAAATTCTCCACATATGAACCTAACTCATAGGTAATACTAGACTGCACAGTATCGGTGCCCTCACCAATATATTCTTCTACCACATCACCAATGTTATCCACTATGTATATATCATTTCCTATACCACCCAGCAGTTTGTCTGCACCTAAGCCACCATTTAATACATCATCACCAGCTCCACCTACCAGGATATTCCTACCGCTATTACCAATGATAACATTATTAAGTTCATTGCCCGTACCGTCAATATTGTCAGTACTAATCAAAGTCAAGTTTTCTACATTGGAACCTAAGGTATACGAAATACTGGATTGTACTGTATCTATGCCTTCTTCTATATTTTCTACGACTACATCACCAACGTTATCCACCACATAGATATCGTTACCCACGCCACCTTCCATCTGATCTGCGCCAGCTCCACCATTCAGAATATTGTTTCCGCTATTACCGATGATAACATTATCCAGCGCATTGCCTGTACCATTGACGCTGGCAGTTCCTGTTAAAGTCAAATTTTCTACATTAACACCTAAAGTATATGTGATGCTGGACTGCACAGTATCTGAGCCTTGATCGGAGCCTTCTACTACCACATCACCAACGTTATCAACTACATACGTATCGTCACCTAAGCCACCTATCATCCGATCCGCACCCAAGCCACCATCCAGAACATTATTGCCGCTGTTTCCAGTGATAACATTATTCAGTGCATTTCCAGTACCGTAAATATTATCTGTACCAATTAAAGTCAGATTTTCTACATTGGCAACCAGGGTATAGGTGATGCTGGATTGAACGGTATCGGTACCTTCATTTAAATTTTCTACTACCATATCAAGAACATTGTCTACGACATACGTATCGTTACCCACACCGCCTACTAGCCAATCCGCACCCAATCCACCATCTAGCACGTCATTCCCTGCTCCACCATTCAGCATATCGTTGCCTATCCCGCCAGTAAGAATGTCATTGCCAATTCCACCTATAAGAGCGTCATCACCACTACCACCACTTAATATATCATTACCTGCGCCGCCATTTATTACATCGATTTCATCTGTTCCAAGAAAGGTATCATTCGTAGAACCAAATGTCCTCCAGACCGCTCCCGCCTGCATAGTAAATTCCTGCCAGGTCATCAGTGTATTGCCAAACTGCACAGTAGTCACAGGATGGTTCATCCAATCAGTAAATCTAATCTTGACATTTGGGTCATTTTTGGATGTCATGATCAGATTGTTATACTCTATTCGATAAGTGTAGTCACTAGCATTGGCCACTGAGCCATCCATACCTACAATCTGCACTTTATCAATGCCAACAGTATCATTGACCGTATTTTGAATCGTACCAGTCGCCAGGATATAGAGATCGTTGCCAGCTCCACCAATTAGGGTACTGTTTGTTCCATAGTTTTCAAGGATGTCATTGCCAGCTCCGCCGTCTAAGGTATTTGTGCTGCCACCCCAAACATGCAGCGTGTCGTTACCATTGCCCCCCAATAAAATGTTTGTATTGGTGGGATCATTAATACCATCACCATCTATGATCAGATCGTCGTTGCCGTCTCCTCCATCTAGTAGATTACTGCCATAACGATCCCATAGTTGATCATTGCCTGCGCCGCCATATAGCTTGTCGTCTCCGCCGTTATCTCCCAGGTTTGCATCTCCCCCAATGTTATCATCGCCAGCACCACCATAAATGATATCATTGCCCCTGCCGCCTAAAAGATAATCATTGCCGGCATTGCCGTTTATAATATCATTGCTGTCGCCACCTTCTATATAATCATTTAGCGATGCACCATTTATCGTTCCATTCCCAGAAAGATAGTCGTTAATGACAAGAGTCCGATCCCCTAGCATGAATCGAGTCACTTTGCTGCCAATGCTTTCATACCAACCTTGCAAGGTCAGAATACTGGTATCCAATATGTTTTTACTTTCCCAGGAGTCATAATAGAGTATCTTGAGGATCAAATCATTCCCTGAACGAATAAACGTTCGATCATAATTGTCATTCACTTCAAATTTGATTGTATCTAAAGAGTTATATGCATCTCGCGTGATAACATCATTGCCGGAACCCATCCCAAAGACATAGGTGTCTGCACCTGCTCCGCCATTAAGTATATCATCGCCTGCTCCACCAGTCAGTATATCATTACCAGCTCCACCAGTCAGAATATTATTGCCGCTATTTCCAATGATTACATTATTTAAGGTATTACCGGTGCCATTGATATCACCGGTACCAATCAAAGTCAGGTTCTCAACATTAGCAGTTAGAGTATAGGAGATGTTGGACTGTACGGTATCAGTACCACTGTTAGCATTTTCTACTACTACATCAAGACTATCATCCACTACATAGATATCATTCCCTGCACCGCCTACCAGCAAGTCGGCACCCAAACCGCCATCTAGAATATTATTGCCGCTATTACCCGTAATCACATTATTTAGTTCATTACCACTTCCATTGATGTTGCTATTTCCAATTAACGTCAAGTTCTCTACATTAGCACCTAAAATATAGGTGATACTAGACTGAACTGTATCAGTGCCTTCACTTGCATTTTCTATTACCTCATCAGAAGCATTATCTACAACATAGGTGTCATTTCCCAAACCGCCTGCCATGGTATCTGCACCCAAACCACCATTCAGAATATTATTACCGCTGTTACCAGTAATGAAATTATCTAGTATGTTGCCAGTGCCGTTAATATTGGCTGTACCCGTTAAGATCAAATTTTCTACATTAGCAGGCAAGGTATAGCTAATACTGGATCTCACTGTATCGGTTCCTTCATCAATATTTTCTACCACCACATCACCAATATTGTCTACTACGTAAGTATCATCACCCACTCCTCCTATCAATCGATCTGCATCCAGTCCACCGTCTAAGATGTCATTGCCAGCTCCACCAGTAAGAGTATTCTTTACCTGGTTGCCAAGTAATATATCATTTCCTGATCCGCCAATTGCATTCTCAATAAGTGATTTAATGTTATTCTTATATAATAGAGCATTTGCTACACTGCCCCTAGCAAAATGTCCATCACCAAGATATGCTAATTGGCTCGTATCAAAGGTACTCCATTCTCCCGGACTTAAACTAACTTTAAGATTTGTTGTATAATCTGATAAGTCATAGGTATCGTTACCCCCACCATCCCATATCGTCTCAATTATTGTAGTTTTATTCGGATCAAATTTATAGATAGTATCACCTGCATTATAATTGTAGTTCGCTCCATACATTTCTTGAATCGCTGCAATGTCACTCATCATCAGGCCCGCTGGGAACGAACCATTGGGAATTGTATAACCCGTTACATCAGCGCCTACATAACTCCGATAACTCATTATGGAATATTCTATGGAGTCAAAATTTGAATTCGCTACTATTCTGCTATCATGGGGATGTTTTAACCCTAATGCATGTCCAATTTCATGAATATAAGTGGCATAAGCGTAACTTCCATGAACTGGATTATTAGGAGCATCTGATGTACTATTACCAAACCAAATATCTCCTCCCCAAGGGCTAGTTGTAGGATAATACGCCAATGAAGTAGCCGGTTTACTACTGGTTCCAAAAAGGATTGTCCCCTTTCCACCTGTTGTTTCCGTAAAAGTTAAATTACAGACACTTGCCCATTTCGCCAGCGCAGAACGAGCTGCATTTTGTTGCATGGTATTTAGTGCTATGAAATTTTTGTTTGGCTCCTCAAAAGATGAATAGCCTACATATTGATTTTTATTGGTAGGAAAGCTAAATGTTATATTATTGGTTCCCCATTTATAGCTAGAAAGTAAAGAATCAATTTGATTCACTCCAGTTCTCTTAACACTCGCAGTACTTGCTTGAGCAGATACTTTTATATTTCCTGCATTATTATTGACGCTTTTAGCATCTTCCTTGATGCCATTATTATCTTCCATGATAAAACA
>CAMKSY010000161.1 GCA_946415545.1 uncultured Pelosinus sp.
CTCTAAATCATTTTTTGCATTATTTAATGAAATAAAAGAATTAATTGCCATAATCATAATTAAGACAATTACAATTGCAAAACTAGCAGCAATTTTGGCACCTAACTTTAATTTTATTTTCATTTTAAACTCATCACCTTTGATCATTATTTTTCAACTATGAAAAGATTTGACCAATCTTGAAATAGTCATTTTACAAGAAACTTTTTTAGCGAATTAAAATTCCCACACCTGAGGCATCATCATTGCATTCACCACTGTTAACAATTCTTTTTGACATTTCGTGAATACTCCAAAAATCCAGCTCATGATCCATAGGCTGGACAATTTTCTCAAACAAACCATCTGTCAAAAATAAAAAACTTTCACCGGATGTGAAATGATAACTCCCCTGATCATAGACCTCATCTTCATGAATTCCTAAGAAAAGTCCAGGGGTTTTTATAATATGCGGTCCTTGTTCTTTTAAGATGATAAAATGATTAATTCCTCCCGCTGCATAGGTGAGAGTATTACACATAAAATCAAACTCAAATAAAAATACACCAGCGAATTGTCCCCCTTTAAAAAAGGGCATCACTTCTTTATTAATCCATGCTAATCTGTCATTTATGGTAATGTTCTTCTTTATCGCTTTTAAAAAAAGATACTTCAGGATACTCGTCTGCAGTGCAGCTGCAACGCTATGTCCCATAACATCAATCATGATGCCAAACAACAATTGAGATTTTTCTTCATAAACAAAATCATATAAGTCCCCACTCACATAATGGTGAGGCTGATAAATCGATCGGATTCGAAATAATTCATTCTCTAAGTCTCTTGGCAGCATTCTATGCTGCACTTTACCAGCCATTTGAATTTCTTCCCGCATTTTTCCATCAAAAGTCAGGTTTCTTACAACAGCCGCAAAAACAGGAGTTCCATGCAGCGTCATGTAACGGGCACTCACTTCTACTTTAAAAATAGTTCCATCTTTTTTGACATGATTGGTAGTAAAGATATACCCCTCTTTATGCTTCTTAGCTAATTCCATATTTTCTCGCAATGTTCTCATAGAACTGTTTGCTATCGCATCCACAAATAAGGTCAAAAATTCTTCCTGGGTATATTGATACAGCGACAATGCCTTTTGATTCATAAACAATATTTTTCCATCTTTAAAATCAATTAGCAGCAGTGCATCATTGATCATGTTAAACAGATCAAAACGTTGGCAATAATCACACATACCACTAAAAATCCCCTGTGAAACACTCATCCACCTAACTCCTTACTACTATGCTTGCATCGTAAATACTTTATTTAATCTTGTTAATTCAAATAATTCCTTCACAACACCTTTGGCACCTGTTAAGGTTACATGCCCCTCTTTCGGCAGCACCTTCTTTTGTATCGCAACAAGTACACCAAGACCTGAGCTATCAATATAATCTACATTGTGCAGTTTGATGACAAATTGTTTATAGCCGGATTCAATAAAACCCATTAGCTGTTCTCGCAATACAGCAGCATCCTCCACATACATACTTCCAGATAAGGTTACAATAACTTCTTTTTCACTAATATTTGTAGTAATCTCCAATGATGTATCCCCTCTCCATGTTTATTTTCCTCATCTTATAAACTGGTACAAGTTCTAAAAGGTTTGCAATAGGCAGGATTAATTTTTTTTACTAAGGTAATCTCATTTCCTTTAGTATTCCACCAGCAAGAATCTACATAAAGACCTATTAAATCAAGACCTCGCCCGTTTTCATCCCATAATTCCATGCCAGCAGTTTTTTTCGTCTTTACGAATCCGTCACCTTCATCGCGAATAATAATTTGTACATCCTCCGGTGATCTTTCTATAATAATCTGTACTTTTTTCGTATTATCTTCTTTATTACCGTGAAAAATTGCATTATTAACCCCTTCATTGATGGCAATAAATAAACGAAGGGCATCCTCTTCACACGTTTGAACCAATTCTCTTTTTATTGAATCCCGCAGAATCGCAAATTCTGCAAGCGAGGAAAAAGAGTACATTACTTTTTACCTCCCCTTTTGATAAAATATCGTTTTTATTATAACTGAACTAACAACTTATCTATTTTTAATGATATACCAGTTTTATTTTGATAAAATTCGCCATTTATTTTTCAAATACCTTCCATTATAAATTAATTAATTCATTTATAACTCACAAAGGCTGCTCGCTTAAACTCAAGATCGTTTTTATTGGTCTTATTAATCAGGAAATTTTTTGCAAATTTCCAAGATTGCATCCAATTGATTCATAAACAGATCCACTAGTTTAGGATCAAAATGAGCTCCCCGCTCTTTGGCAATATAACGTAAGATTTCATCTAATGGCCAAGCCTTTTTATAGATCCTCTCACTCCTCAAGGCATCAAAAACATCTGCCAATGCAACAATTCTACCATAGATATGTATTTCTTCTCCTGCCAGCCCTCGTGGATATCCACTGCCATCATATCGCTCATGATGCTCATGAGCGATAAGAGCTCCGCTTTTTAATATCGAACGCTTTGATCTTTTTAACATTTCATAGCCTACAGGAGAATGCTTTTTCATAATAATAAGTTCATCAGAAGTCAATTTACCTGGTTTATTTAAGATCACATCTGGAATTGCCAATTTACCAACATCATGAATCGGAGCAGCTAAGCGCAGATGTTCTGCTTCTTCGGGGGAAAGCCCATATGCTAATGCTAATAATTTTGCAATTTCAGCAACTCTTTTTACGTGACATCCTGTCTCTTGAGAGCGCGCTTCAGCAATCTCTCCTAGGGTAAAGAGAATTTCCTTTTGTGCAGCCTCTACCTCTTCATTTAAATAAATATTGTCGAAAGCAATCGATACATTGGTACAAAAAACTTCGATCAAATCCTTATCCCAGAGGCTTAAAGAAGCGACACCATCTAAGTAAATTACATTTTCGGAACCTTGTTTACTGCAAAAGTAAATTACAAAGCGATCCGGAAAATATAGGCTTTTCTTTTGCCTAAAAGTCGCTTCAATATCTTGTCCTACTTTCGTTTCTATATCTTTCTGGAGTTTAGTGCCAATCAATCTTTCATAGGTACCAGTTGCCGCCAGAATACAAAAATCATCAATTCCTTCTTTTGTTGCGGCAAAGGCGGATGCATGACAATACAATGCATTAGGATTCAGGTGCAAAATCGTAACCAGTTGTGATAATACGGCAGAAGCAAATTTTGTCATCGATTGAAGCTGAAATATAGTAGCTGATGAATCAATAATTTGTTTTAGACTGCGGCGGTTCATATCAATAATACTCAAATCCCGAAAAGAACGCAGAGTCGTTACTAAGGTAGTATGCAATTTTTGCGATGTTAGCTCTGTTTTTTCTTTATAATCATTAATATCATATTCTACCACCACATCATGCTCCGGAGCCTGACCAGGCTGACCTGTCCGCAGGATGATCCTAACCAGATGATTCTGTAATTCATTGCGAATATAACGAGCCAGCTGCAAGCCTGAGTTTTCTTCTTCCATAACTACATCAAGCAATATTACGGCTATATCCGGATTCTCAGCTAATCGAATCCGCCCTTCACTTGCTGAATAAGCACTGATAAACTCTATTGTCTTAGCATCAAAAGTAAAACGGCGCAATGCTAATTTAGTCACATGGTGAACTTCTTCTTCATCATCAACAATTAAAACCTTCCATTTCTCCTTATGTATTGGTGAAAACTCAGTTTCTACTGCGGGAAGTTCCTCCTCCCATGTTTCAAATAATGGTTCATCATCATTCTTTGTCATTATTTGCCCTCCCCTCTACCGGAATCTTAATTATAAATTTTGTTCCTTTGCCCAATTGGCTATCACATTCAATGGTTCCATTAAACTGTTGCTTTACAAGGTTATATAAAATATATAATCCTAAGCCTGTTCCACCCATGCCTCGCTTTGTCGTAAAAAAAGGATTAAAGATTTGCGCTACCACTTCCTTACTCATGCCCTTTCCGTCATCAGAGTACATCAGGGATATAGTATCTAAATCTTTTAATATAATAATGGTAAGCTTTCCTTCTTGATCAGGATCATAAGCGTGGAGTAAAGAATTCATAATTAAGTTAGTGATAATTTGTCCAAAGGCTCCTGGGAAACTATCAATTTGTAAAGTATCATCACAATGAACGATGATTGTATGCTGCGTACGTTTGATTTTGGGTTGTAAACTTAACAAGATCTCGTTCAAATATTGTTTAATATTAAAAACACGTCTGGCTTCACTAGATTGATCTGCAGAGACTTGTTTAAAACTGCGAATTAATTGGGATGCCCGTTCTAAATTGGAATAAATAATGGATAAGGCTTCTTCAGAGTCTGCTAAATAATTTGACAAGTCGCGGCGCTTTAAATCTCCAGCAGCATATAAATCGGTAAAGTCCTTGGTTACCTTTTGTAAATGAGAAGTAGCTGTTACACCCACTCCTACTGGTGTATTAATTTCATGGGCAATTCCTGCAACTAGGCTGCCAAGAGAAGCCATCTTCTCCGCATGAACCAGTTGTGCTTGAGTTTGCTGCAAGTTCTCCAAGGTATAGTGCAATTCTTTATTTACATCTTGTAATTCTTCATTCATCATCAGCAAATCTTTAGTTCGTTGTTCTACCTTAAGCTCTAGCTGATCATGGACTTGGCGCAGTGCTTCTTCAGCTATTTTACGCTGTGTAATGTCACTGATTGAGCCGACAACTCGCAATGGCACACACTGCTCGTCCCATACTGCCTGGCCGCTGACAAATGCCCATTTAAAGCTCTGCTCCTTGCAGCAAAAACGGTATTCCACACGAAAAGAGTCTGTTTTTTTCTCAAGATACTCCTGCAGACACCGCCCAATCTTTTCAACATCATTTGGATGGATTCTCTTTCGCCATTCCTCCATATTCTTAAAACTTTCCGCATCATCATACCCAAACATCTGCATCACTCTAGGAGAAAAGAAAGTTTTATCGGTTTTTAGATCCCAATCCCAAATCCCCTCATTGTTCCCTTGCAAAGCCAGCTGCCAGCGCTCTTCGCTGATCATCAGTTCTTTATTGGTTTGCTGTATTACATCCAAATTATTTTGAATCGTTTGTGACATAGTATTGAAAGTTGTACATAATTCTTGCAATTCTTGAGGAGCAGAGCGAATGATCTCTTCACTAATTTTTGCGGAAGCAAAATCCCCTTCATTCATTCTCGTAAAATGCTTTGTTACGGTAGTAATCGAACGAGATAACGTATTAAAAATCAAGAGAGAAACCAAAGAAAGCAACAAAAATATAATACAGAAGGTGACTATACCATATTTAATACTATCATAGAAACCTTGTAACACTTCTTTCTCAGTAATAGTAACAGCAATGCCCCAGCCTGGAGTTTTTACGCGATTCGTAGCAGCCATGACTACCTCTGTATTATTTCTGGTAAACTGACTTATACTGCGTAAATCTTTTTTAAATAAATCAGTAAGCTCAATTGGAATATAGGAAATATGATCTACTTGTTCAGCGTGCTGCGGTACTATTACTTTTCCATCGGATGTAAAAACAAGTGTTTGACCCGTTTGACCAATCGTTGCATCCTCACTTATATCCTGCAATACATCCAGCTTAATATTTTGTAATAATACACCCGTTAACTCCCCATTTGGCTTTATGATCGGCTGAGTAATGACAATGACAGGTTTTCCCGTCGTAGGGCTAATCAACAACTCACTAATTTGGGAAGTTCTCGATGTAATGGTATCTTGAAAGTAATTATAGCTCACCAAACTTTTTCCAATTATACCGGGATTATGAGGATAGATATTAGTGATTTCTCCATTTGCCTTGACTACAATAAGATCATCAAAAGCATTTAGTTCATTATGCATATTTCCCAAAAGCTTTTGCATTTCTTGCTGACTTGCATTTTGAACAAAATATTCACTTACAAAAAGATGACCGCCTTGTTTTATAAGAGTAAACCATACTTCCACCTGGTTACTAAATTGCGTAGCCTGATTTTGTAGGATTCTCTGCATACTTTCTTTCTCTTGGAGGTAAGCAGTATACATCTGTACCCCAGTAACCAATGAAGTCATCAGGAATAATCCTACCACCATTACTAGAAGCAGCTGAGAACGAATCTTCATGCTATGTATCCTCCTCTCCAAGGTCAGGCTAAGGCTGTATACTATCCTTAATAATCCTTCCATTTCGTATCGTCAAGATCATCATTTTTTTGTTTACATCATGATGCTGATCAAACATAATCCGCCCTGTAACACCAGGATAATTTTCTACCTTGCTAAGATAGTCATAAATCCCTTCACGACTGGCACCATTCTTTTTCATCGCCTGAATCAACAATTGGGCTGAATCATAAGCCAAGGCAGCATAACTGTCTGGCTCTTCATGATAGCGATCCTGAAACCGTTTTATGAATTCTTCAGATCCATTTTCCTGTATACCATTATAAAAAAAACCATTAAAACGAACGCCTTCCACTGCTTCTTTACCTAGGATAATAAATTCTTCTGAGCTAATTCCATCGGTACCTATGATGGGAAGGTCTATCCCGATTCCTCTCGCCTGACGGATAACAAATGCTGCTTCCGAAGGATAACCAGCTATAAAAATACCATCGGGTTTTGAATACTTTATTTTATGCAATTCAGAGGCAAAGTCAGTAGTTCTCCCTTCTGAAAAGATTTCAATGGCTGTTATTTCACCGCCAATGCGCTGCAGTTTCTCACGAAAATAGTCTTTCATTCCTTTGCCATAATCATTATTGATGTAAATAATCGCCATTTTCTTTAAGCCCAGCTGATAAAAAGAATATTCTCCCAGGACTTCTGCTTCCGCCTTGTCAGTTGGTATGATTCTAAACACATAGGGTGTTGTACCATCTGTAATCCTTTGGTTTACCGAGTCTGTAATTACAGGAATCTTTGCACCATTATATACATTTCTAGCTGCCATGGTACTAGCACTGTTCCAGTGACCAAGTACTGCTACCACAGCTTGGTCTGTTACTATTTTCTGTGCCAGATTATGAGCTTCTTTTGGTGAACTGGCATCGTCCTCCACCATTAATGTAATCTTTCGGCCTTGGATTCCGCCGGCTGCATTTGCTTCTTCTAAGGCTAATTGAATCGCTTTTACCTTCATCCTGCCAAACTCTTTAGAGTTGCCAGTCATGGGATTTGCACTGACAATGATAATATCATCCTTCTTACTCTGCTGCCCAACCGTATCTCTGCTGCATCCGCTGACAAGCAGAACAAACCCGATAATAAAGATACCAATCATTAGCCTGCTGCCCATGACCATTAACTCCTTTCTTATCCATTAGTCGTTGCCAATTATTCTGTAAGATCAGAAAAAATATATATGACTTGGTTCCACAAAGATCGCCTCAAATCCTTGCTAAATTTGTCATTTTTTTGCTTATTATTAGAAAAGACTTGTTCTTTAAGCATTATACTTACACCCTATTTTTATTTTTTACAACGTTATAGATCATAAAAGTGAGTAAAGCTCATATCCCAATATGAGATATGAGCTTTACTCACTTTTATTTTTTTATGCTTATCCCCAGCTCCATGCTCGTTTTTATAATACGGCATAATCGTTCTGCTGCTGCTTCTATCAATTCAGAAGTATTTTCCATGCAATCGGCTAAATTCATTGGTGACGGAATAATGCTCATCAGACCACTAATTCCACAAGAATATACTTCCTCTGATCCCTTACCTAAGCTGCCAGATAAACAAAAAGTAGGAACATTATGCATTTTAGCAATCCGGGCTACACCTACTGGAGCTTTCCCACAAGCAGTTTGAAAATCAGTGCAGCCTTCACCAGTAATAATAACATCGGCCTCTCTGGCAATATCAGAAAAGCGTACCGCCTCAAGTATAATTTCAACACCAGGCAATAGTCTTGCATTGGTAAAAAGCAATAAGCCGGCTCCAAGACCGCCAGCAGCTCCTGCCCCTGGATATTGAGCCACATCCTTTCCTATAACCTGCTTTGCAATCGCAGCAAATTTTGCTAATGCCGCATCTAACTCAGCAATCATTTCTATCGTAGCACCTTTTTGCGGGCCATAAACAGCCGATGCACCTCGGGGGCCGCATAAAGGATTATCAACATCACAGGCAACAACTACTGTCGTTTCCGCTAAACGTACATCCATCTGACTCACATCAATCTTTGTCAGCTGCTGTAATGCGGCTCCTCCACTAGGCAGGGAGTTGCCAACAGCATCTAGAAATTTTGCTCCTAAGGCACAAGCCATACCCATTCCGCCATCATTCGTTGCACTGCCGCCTATTCCAATGATTAATTTGCGAATTCCTCGATCAAGTGCTGCCTTTATTAATTCACCTGTACCATAAGTAGTCGTGATGCAAGGATTGCGTTTATCCAGGGGTACCAAAGGTAAACCTGACGCAGCTGCCATCTCAATGACAGCGGTTTCCCCATCGCCAAGTATCCCCCAATGAGCCTCTAGCGGAATTCCCAATGGTCCAAGTACAGTTTCTGTAATAATTTGTCCACCAGTAGCTACAACAAGAGCTTCAATTGTACCTTCTCCTCCATCTGCTATTGGTACTTTAATGACCTCGGCATCTGAGAAAACAGATACGATTCCTGCTTCCATAGCATTTGCTACAGCTACAGCAGATGCGCTTCCTTTAAATGAATCGGGGGCAACAACAATACGCATATCCATCACATCCTTTATCAAACTAGGTTCTTTCATACTGTATGTAAGAATGAGAGTATGAAATCATTTTCATACTCTCATTCCATTATTACATTTTATCATCTAACTAATTATTAATCTATCGTTTACTACGATCTATTCTAAAGTAAACTCTTACTGATTCACAATATTGACAGGTGTATTTGCCAAGAATTTTGCCAAATTATCTACGGCAATATCCATTAGTCTCGATCTGGATTCTTTAGGAGCCCAGGCAATATGAGGTGTAATAATGC
>CAMKSY010000162.1 GCA_946415545.1 uncultured Pelosinus sp.
CGGCGTGGATGAGCAAGGGGGCCTCCGGAATATCAATGCGCCACTGGAGCTGGGACCGCTGGACGGTCTCCTCCATCTCCACAAAGGTCTGCCGCAGCAGCCAATCCCCCCCATCATTTTGGCTTCATCCCGAACTCCAATTTGTCTTAGTTCTATCCGAGTACGAAATACAGCTGCCAAATCTTTTACTAAATCCCTAAAATCAATACGTCCTTCTGCTGTGAAATAAAAAATAATTTTATTTACATCAAAAGTATATTCTACATCCACTAACTTCATATTTAAATTATGAGCTTTAATCTTCTGCTCACAAGTAGAGAAGGCCTCTTTTTGCTTTTCTCTATTCTCTTCCACCTTCGCGCCATCTTCAGCAGTAGCTTTACGCTGTACGGTTTTTAATGGTGCTACAATAGCATCCTCCCCTACTTGACGCGGTCCAATAACAACTTCTCCATATTCCAACCCTCTGGCAGTTTCGACAATTACAAAATCTCCTGCCACCAGGGCTATTTCACCAGGTGCAAAATAATATACCTTACCAGCTTTTTTAAAACGTACCCCAACTACTGTCTCCACCCTCAAACCTCCCTTGCTAAGTCATATATTCTTATCAATAACGCTTCACTTGTAAGCCTTGTATTTGCATTAGCCAACAGTGCCCGTCTAGCTGACTCCACTGCCTTAATGGCTGTTACTAGCCGGCTTTCATTCCATATATCCGCTGCTTCACACAATTCTTCTGTAATATCTATATTAAATAACAATTGCTTGCCCTGTCCAGTAACAAGCAATAGTATATCACGCAAGATATAAGTTACGTACTTTATAAATTCCAAGATATCATTACGTTCCATTTTTTCTAATATTCCAGCTGAATGCCAGACCGTTTCTAGTTTGCAATCCATTACATTCTGAATGATTTCCAGAGCCTGATTCCGTAAGGCAAGACCTTCAGGTTCCACAAGACCAAGAGCAATTCCCATTCGTCCACCGCTTAAACGGGCGGCTACTTCTGCTATTTGTGGCAAATGCCCTTTAGCCATTAAATCCTGAGCCAATAAATCGTCTGCTAAAGGCTGAAAAGCAATCAGCAAACATCGAGATAGTATCGTAGTGAGCAGCATTTGTTTATTGGCTGCTAATAAAAGAAAAACAACTTCCCCAGGAGGATCTTCCAGAACTTTTAGCAGGCTATTAGCAGCCTGAGTGGTCATGAGGTCAGCACCATCTATAATGCAGATGCGACGCTTTCCACTAAAGGATGCCATTGATAATTCCTGCTGCAACATTCGAATTTGTTCGATTTTGATATTCACCCCATCGGGGGCAATGAGGAGAAAATCGGGATGACTGCCATAGGATATTTGCTGACAAGAATGGCAACGACCGCAAGGACGCTCTTCTGGATCGCTGCATAATAACGCTGCCGCCGTGACATTCGCCACCAGGTTTTTCCCAATGCCTTTAGGTCCTGCAAATAAAACAGCATGAGGCATGCGTCTGCTGCTCTCCATATGACGCAGCATGGTTACCTGTTCTTTATGCCCAATGATATCGGTCCACTTCATCGTTGCACCTCTATGTATACAAATCGACTAGCATGCCACGAATCGCATCTTGCTTCGACAGAATATCCAATTGACGTTCTTCTCCCAGGCGTACATCTTCTGTTAGACTATCTAAGGTAGCATCTACTTTTTTGATGATTGTGTACACCTTCTGCCTCCCATGGCGATCCCATCCTTGCTGTGATTGCAATGTATACATACGCCCTACAGCTTCACCGACAAATTGCCTTATGACTTCCCGATACTTCTTAAGTTCAGCATAAGTTGGCACTTCACCTAAACGCTTACCACGCTTATCTATTTCCGCCAACAATTGATTTAACCTCTCGCGAGATTGTCCATCTTGGCTCTTAAGTAGATCAGAGGAAAAATGGCTAAAGGATTTCTCTGCCCTGCTTCCCCCATCCCGTTCCACCAGTGAAGGTATTTGGGTAGCTCCTAAATTATTTATTTTCATGTAGGTCACTGCCTTTCAAGCTATATACACTAGCTTTACTATAATACTTTCCTAGAGATAAGATTTGCCCTTTGCTAGAATGCTGACTCTATTTGAGCAAGCATTACCGAAGCTTATGAACTTATCATTAAACAAACATAGTATTGCATCTAAATTATAATTGTTTTCCAGCAAATAATCAATTTATGCTTTTAACTTGAGAAATTATCTTTCCCATGCTTACATCGCTCATCTTACTTCCCTGCATCACTTTTGACTTAACTTACGAAGTTCACGGAATAAAAATATACCAGTTAACAAAGCAGCCGAGAAATCGGCTATAGGACTTGCCAGCCAAACCCCCTGTAAGCCCAGCAATCTTGGCAATAGCAGTACTAAAGGAATTAATATTAGTAATTGCCGCGACATACTAAGGATAATGGCATAACCTGCCTTACCTACTGCCTGAAAATAATTAGCACCGATAATTTGAAAACCAATGACCGGCAGCATACATAAATTAATTCGCATGGCCTCAGATCCTAATAAAATCAGTTCAGGATTATCATTAAACAGCATAATAATCTGCTTATCAAAAATCTGAATGAGTAAGAAGCCGACTGTGGAAAATAACGTTGCGGCACCGATTGCCATTTTCAGAGCTTTCTTAACCCGATTGTAGTTCCCTGCTCCATAATTATAGCCAATGATTGGCTGAAGCCCTTGGCTAATTCCAAAAATGGGCATTAACATAAGCATACCCATTCGATTGATAATTCCAATGGATGCAACTGCTAATTCTCCACTATACCGTAATAACGTATAGTTAAACAAGACAGTAGTCAAACTGGAAGCAATCTGCATTAAAAAGGGCGACATCCCAATCTCGAAAATACTGCGCACAATTCTTTTGTCTAAAGAAAAATTCTGTTTTCGCAGCCGTAATACACTTTTGCCCCGTAAAAAATAGACTAACACCCATGTTGCTGATACCCCTTGCGATATCACAGTTGCTAAGGCCGATCCACCAATTCCTAAATGGAACGTAAATATGAATAAAGGGTTTAATACAATATTTAATCCTGCTGAGATGAGCGTAGTGGACATGGCCATTTGAGGATTGCCCTCAGCACGTACTATATTATTCAAACCAAAACCAATATACATAAATGGACTGCCAAGCACAATAATTCTTGTAAATTCTCTGGCATAAGGCAGTACATCGGCCTCTGCACCTAACAGAATTAAGATGGGATCTAGAAATAACAAGACCGACCCTGTAAAAACTATCGATAATATCATGGAAAGAGTAAAGGCATTTCCTAGTATTTTTTCCGCTTGCTGCTGCTGCTTCTCCCCCATTCTCAGCGAGACAACTGCAGCTGCCCCTACTCCTACCAGCATCCCAAAGCCCATTAATACAATCATAATTGGAAACGCTATGGTAACTGCCGTAAGACCAATTTCACCTACTCCACGTCCTACAAATATACTATCGATAACATTATAAAAAGCATTAACCACCATACCGATAATTGCTGGCATTGAAAATTTCCACAATAGAGTTGATATCTTTTCTTCTCCTAGAGAATGTGAACGATCCATGATACCTCCAAATTCTGGCATTCATCCATTATTGTAATTCTAGCTTTCTCTATTATATCGTAATGGTCTCCATAAATAATGTGAACAAGAGAAAGTAATCTTCTAAGGATCAAATGGGATTGCTTGTGATTTTCCCAATACCAAGTCAATATTACTTTCTTCCCACTATGATTTGTGCATCTTTTGTTATAAAAAAGGTAGAAACTATATAAATTAATAGTTTCTACCTTTTATATTAACCATCCGTTACTTGAATTAATCGTGTTTTTTACTTTGCCGACAAATTTCTAATATTTGAGCACAAGCTTCGTCCAACTGCCCATCATAATTCCTCACAATATAATCACAGTTAGCAGCGCACTTTGAATCAAGCACAACCTGCTCCATAATTTTCTTGCGCTTTTCATTATCAATCTCAAGAGGTAAGCGCTTTTCCAGTTGGTACATTGGACAATCAATAAATATCGTAACTGCAAATGGAATGCGATGTTTAATTTGCTGAGCTCCATTCCAGTCAAGAGTAACTACACAATCTTTGTTTTCTGCAATTTGTACTTCTTCCCGACTCAGTCCAAAAAAACTATTTTTATACAGTACACTTTCTACTAAATCTACTTTTTTGAATTCTTCTTTTTTGACGAAATAATAGGCATCTTCACCCTCTCCAGGCTTCCTCAAACGAGTAGTGTGGGACCTTAGCCTATGTATTCCACTCTGTCCTATTTTCTTTTCAATTGTGCTTTTTCCCGATCCAGTCGGACCAAGCAGAACAATCAGCATATTGATTCCCCCCATGCAAAATCCACTATTATCTACTATATATCGTATATAGTATTACATTGTACATATATTATCGATAATCCTGCTTGTTTCCACTAATAAACGCAATTTTTAGACAATTAAATTGTAAGAAGAAACGTATTCTTTAAAGCATACTGTTCTGAAATGCAGAGGACACAAAGGGTAGAATGAACACGTTTCTGTGCTCTTCTTGTTCATCTTTGCATCCTCTGCGTTCTCCTTACATTAAACGCATACTTCTCTGCGTATTATCAAAACCAGCCCTATTTTAAAATAAAGCTTACACTTTACTCGTTCCTTGCCAGTATATTTTGTACCGATTGATAGACATCTTCATGAATTTCGTCCACTGTCTTTACTTGCTTATGATGAATGCAGGAAATCGTATTCCAATGATACTTGTCGGCAATAGCACAATAGTTATTGTAGCAGCTCTCTAGATACTGATCATCTCGTTCATGGATGTCAGGAGTTTGCTCCCCGTTAAGTTTAGCACGTTCTTCTCTAAGAATTTTGCTGTACGCTGGCGGCATATCGAGAAAAATCACACCATCGGGAATTGGTAAACCGAATTTCACAAATTCTAAATCCCATAGCCAATCTAAAAAAGCATCTTTTTCTTCCTGTACATGAATTTTTACAGCTTGATGCACCATATTCGACGTAGTATAACGATCGGCAATAATAATACCGCCCTGTTTATAAAACTCCCCCCAATCCTGCTTGTAGGATGCATAACGGTCTACTGCATAGAAACTGGAAGCAGCATAAGGGTTTACCGAATCAGGACGATTGCCAAAATCACCATTGAGATACATTTTTATTAGTGCTGAAGAATTACTTTTATAGTCCGGAAAGCTTACTTTGCGCACGATTCTTTTTTCTTCTTTCAAACGATGATAGAGTTTTTCTGTCTGGGTTGCCTTGCCGCTGCCATCTCCAGCTTCAATAATAATTAATTTACCATTCATTTAATCCACCACTTTAATTGTTTTTAATGTATAGTCTTCCGGTCCAGACACATGCATACCATTCTGCTGAAGCAGTTGACAATAATTGATAATTTCCTGGGTTATCCTCTCTCCCGGACATACCACAGGGATACCGGGAGGATAAAAAGTGACAATTTCAGCACAAATCATCCCTGCAGAATGAGCAAAAGGTACCATGCAGGTGTTGCCAAATAAGGCCTCACGAGGAGATAAAACACCTTGAGGTGCTACTGGATAAGGGGCATTAATGCAGTCTTCTACTATGGAAAAATCAGAAGCCTTTGCATATGTTTCTGCCATATCCCGAAGAGCTGCCACCAATAGATGTACTTCTTCTTCCCGATCACCTAAGGTAATCAAAAAAAGGAGATTATATAAATCAGAAAGTTCAACTTGTATTTTATACTGATGGCGTAAAATCCGTTCTGCCTCAGGACCTGTTAAGCCCAGTCCTTTAACCGTAACGGTAACCTTTGTTGGATCTAAATCATATATTCCCAGATTCCCCTTTTTTTCCGATCCAAAACAGTATAAGCCAGGTATCTTATTAATTTCCTGCCTTGTCCAGTTGGCTAAGGCAATGGATCGCTCAATAAGTGCCGTTCCTTCTAAAGCCATTTGCATACGAGCTACATCTAAGGATACCAACATAATATAGTTAGGGCTGGTAGACTGAGTTAACTGCAGCATTGCTTTCAGATGAGGTACACGAATACGTCCCTCCCGACAATGAACTAAGGAGCATTGGGTCAATGCTCCAATAATTTTATGAGTGCTCTGGGCACAAATATCAGCCCCGGCATCCAAGGCTTGTATCGGCAGACGATTGCTAAAACGCAGGTGAGGGCCATGCGCTTCATCTACCAGCACCACCATGTTATATTCGTGAACAACATTCACAATCTTTTTTAAGTCTACAGCAACCCCATAATAATTAGGGTTAATAATGAGTACCCCTTTAGCATCCGGATGCTGACGTACTGTATTCTCTACCGTTTCCGGCGTAACTCCCATAGCCAGCCCTAAGTCTTTATCAACTTCTGGCTGCATGAAGATTGGAATCGCCCCACTTAAGATAATCCCGCCAATAATAGAGCGATGAGCATTACGGGGCACGATGATTTTTTCTCCTGGGCCCGCAACAGCTAATATCATTGCATAAATTCCGCCCGTTGTACCATTGATAACAAAAAAACTATGATCTGCTCCATAAAGCTGTGCAGCCAGATCTTGAGCATCTTTTATGCAGCCATAGGGTTCGTGAAAATCATCTAATTCTTCCATTAAAGCCAAATCTAATGCTAAAGCATCTCTGCCTATTATTCTTTCTAAAGAATGGTGCATTCCTTTACCTTGTTTATGTCCTGGAGTATGAAACGGAATCACTTCCTCCTGCACATAATGCTGCATTGCAGCCAGTAAAGGCGTGTCTGTCTGCCTCAAGCGCAACCCTATCGCCTCCTTTTATAAAAAATCCTTCTAATCTTCACCTATTATACCCTATTTAAAGGGAATCATAATACAAAGACGATTCTATCGTTAACCGATCCTATGAAGCATTTTATCTTGATACATCTTTTTATCAGCCTCTTTGAACAGTTCTTTGCGATCTACATCTGGCCCGCTATGCAGAGCCCAGCCTATGGATAAACGTACAATGGTTCCATTTAAGTTCTTGCGGCAGCGTTGTACTTTTTCGTTAATCTGGCGACATACATCTCGCATCACTTCTTGGTCCGCACCAGGCAGTAATACTACGAATTCATCGCCGCCAATCCGAGCAACGGTATCACCTGGACGGCATGCCTGTTTTATCGCTGTTGCTGCGGCAACAATCAATGCATCTCCAAAAGCATGTCCTAGTGTATCATTTACAACTTTTAATTCATCAACATCACAAACAATAATCCCGACAGATGGATAGGACCCATTCGAAATTCTTTGAAATTCTTCTTCAAAATAGGCACGATTATAAAGACCAGTTAGAGAATCATGCATACTTACATATCTGAGCTTTTCCTCTACCAACTTACGCTCCCCAATTTCTTCCTGAGCAAGTTTGTATAAAATCGCATTATCATAAGCAATAGAAGCCAGGCTAATAAAACGCTCTAATAAGAACTTTTGTTCTTCAGTACAGCCCCAGGCTGAATCATCAAAATAAATATAAACGACACCAACCACTTTTTTGTCAGAAAACAAAGGCATTCCAATAAATACTCCATAGTGTGCCCTACCATGACTATTGATGCCCTTTGCCCAATTTTGATAATCATTCACTATCACGGTTTGACCCGTGCGAAATACTTCTCCAATAATGCCCTCTTCTTTGTGCTGAACTGTACCGATGCTATTTTCATCAAGTCCAATCGTAAATTTAAGCTCGACCTGAGAATTATTTTCCTTTAAAAGAAAAAGGCTGCCACTGGCATTCGGAAATAAACCTACCGCATGAGTCACAATCATAGCCAATACATCATCCAGATCTAAACGATTCAGCAACTGTAGCGATACTTCATTTAGAGCTAATAAATATTGATTTTGCAAACTAATCTGAACATCCATTGCCTTACGATCTGTAATATCAATCATGATGCCAAGAATCGAATTGACTTCGTAATCTTCATCATATACAACCGCAGCAGACAATCTGGCCCAAAATATAGTCCGGTCTTTACGAATACAACGCCTTTCTACATGATATTCCAACTTTTCTTTATTGACCATTTTCCGCAGTCCCTCTGCACTTCTTGGCCAATCCTCCGGGTGCGTTATCTGCTTTAAACCAATCGTATACAGTTCTTCCAAAGAATAGCCGAGCATATCCACTAATCTCTGATTCCCATAAATGCAATTACCATGTTCATCAAGAATCCCAATACCCACTACCGCATTATTTAGAATGCCCTGGAGCTTTTCTTCACTTTTCCCCAAAGCAATTTCTGCCTGCCTTGCTTGCAGAATTCTTTTAATTCGATATTTCAACACATTCCAATACACAGGTTTGGTTAAATACTCTCCAGCACCTGCTGCAAAGGCTCGTTCCACCGCCTCTTCGTTGTCGTAGGCAGTAATGAGGATAATCGGAGTCTTACTTCTTCTTTTCTGCTCCTGCAAATACTCACACACAGCATAGCCATCCATTTCTGGCATGATACCATCCAAAATGACTAAGTCAGGATTCACCTCATCAAACATCATAATTGCTTCTTTGCCATTCACGGCTTCATAAACCTGATAGCCCCAAGACGCAAGGTTATTGCGCAGCATGCGGCGTTCTAATTTGCTATCCTCGGCAATAAGAATTTTAAATTGTTGATTCATTGCATCCATCCCTTGTGATAATATACTCCTCTACGGATATCCTTATTTGCTCCCCGCTCTTATCATGCAATAACTCAATATATACAGCTTTTAATTGCTATAATATAACAAATCGCTATATAAATCTACTATAATCCTACAACAATGGAGATAAATTCATCTCTTTGAAAATTCTTTAAAAAATAAGATCTATATGCCCCTTTTCCCTCTGTATCATAATCTTCTATATTGCTAAAAGAATAGAGATATACCAAGAAAATTCCATTTGCTTGGTGGAACATTCAGGTATATCC
>CAMKSY010000163.1 GCA_946415545.1 uncultured Pelosinus sp.
CTTCGCTAAAACGAAAAGAACAAGCCTTGCAGGTAAGTGCAGGCTTGTTTTTTAATGTAGGTCGACAAAACGCATATTAGAAAGGCGGTAATTGGTTTTTCCAGTATTGTAAATCAACATCGCTCAACGGCAGTTCAATGATCAAATTACTATCCAAATATGTAAAAGAAACTTTTACGGTATTTGCCTGGGATATTTCCTTTAGAACTTGGGGAGGGAAAGTAACAAATAAGGTATTGGTATGTTTGAAGCATTTTTCTGTAGAAACATCCTTGGGTGAGTACGTTGGAGGCTGGGCGGATACCTCAATACTATCGATTTTATATGCTTTATCATCGATATCAATGATGATAAACTTTTCCAGTGGTTTAGAATCATATCGGAAATCGACTATCGATAAGGTTGCACCTGTAATAGTATTTGTTTGAGAATCAGCTATGCCGCGAAAATCAATATTACAGTAGGCTGATAAGTTATTCGCGATACGATGATCGTAGGAATAAACAGTATAGCTGCAATAAAAGGCAATGGTGGCTAGAACAAAAGCTAGGATAATGGTCTTTTTGCTCACAATAACTCCTTTAAAATGTGTTGTATTTATGAATTAATGGTACAGGATAGTAGCTATTTTGTCTATATAAGTCGAATTAAGTTATGAAAAATTTCATGATAAAGAGATCATTTGTTTTCTTTTATGTGATTTTGCTCACAGTCAATCGCTGGAGTTTTCGATACAATAACACCAGAAGATTTAAATAGCGTTTCACATATAAGGGGGATAAATATATGTCGATGTTTTGTTATCAATGTCAAGAAACAGCCAAAGGTACTGGCTGCACGATGCGCGGTGTCTGTGGAAAAACAGCTGATGTATCGAATCTCCAAGACCTGCTCATGTACACACTAAAAGGGATTTCAACCTATGCACTTGAGGCTCGTAAAGCTAATATTGCGACACCAGAAGCAGATAAGTTTATTATGGAGGGCTTGTTTGCCACCATTACCAATGCAAACTTTGATAAAGAGTACTTTGTCGTGCTCATTAAACAAGCACTAATTGTGAGAGATAACGTGAAAGCTGCTTTAGTAAAAGCTGGTATAAAGATAGAAGCTGCAAATGACAATACAAAATCCATCTGGAGCAAATTGGCTGGCTGGTTCACGGCTGATGGCGCAGCAGAGGCTTCTCATGACAGTACCCTGTGGTTTGCTGAAAATGCTTCAGAATTTGAAAGAAAGGCTGCTACAGTCGGAATTTTGGCAACTGAAAATGAAGATGTACGTTCATTGCGTGAGCTGCTTACCTATGGAGTAAAAGGAATGGCTGCTTATGCTGAGCATGCCTACACATTAGGCTACATGGAGGATGCTATTTTTGCTTTTATGCAAAAAGCGCTAGTTGCTACGATTAATGATAAGCTGAGTGCTGATGAATTAGTTGCTTTGGTGATGGAATGCGGCAAATATGGTGTTGATGTTATGGCCTTATTGGATAAAGCCAATACCAGTACCTATGGAAACCCGGAAATTACCAAAGTCAATATTGGTGTGAGAAATAACCCTGGTATCCTTATCAGCGGCCATGATTTAAAAGATCTGGAAGAATTACTGGAACAAACCCAAGGGACGGGTGTTGATGTATACACCCACGGCGAAATGCTGCCGGCTCATTACTATCCAGCCTTTAAGAAATATGACAATTTTGTTGGTAACTACGGCAATGCCTGGTGGTTGCAGGACAAAGAATTTGAAACTTTTAATGGTCCTATCCTGATGACCACAAACTGCTTAGTGCCTCCGAAAGCCAGTTATAAAGAACGCGTGTATGTGACGGGTGTAGTTGGTTTTGAAGGACTAAAAGAAATCGGTGAACGGAAGAATGGCAAACCGAAAGATTTTACAGCTCTTATCGCTCATGCTAAAAAATGCCCGCCGCCCAAGGAATTGGAACAAGGGGAAATAATCGGTGGTTTCGCTCACAATCAGGTATTAGCTTTGGCTGATAAGGTTGTGGATGCCGTGAAAAGCGGCGCCATTAAGCGTTTCTTTGTTATGGCAGGCTGCGACGGCCGGATGAAAAACAGAGATTATTATGCTGATTTTGCAAAAGCATTGCCTCAAGACACTGTCATATTGACAGCAGGTTGTGCAAAATACCGCTACAACAAAATTCCCCTGGGTGATATTGGCGGCATTCCTCGCGTACTGGATGCCGGCCAATGCAACGATTCCTACTCCCTAGCAATTATCGCTCTGAAACTTAAAGAGGTTTTTGGTCTAGATGATGTTAATAAATTGCCGATATCGTATAACATCGCATGGTATGAGCAAAAGGCCGTTATCGTACTGCTGGCGCTGCTATACCTTGGTGTGAAAAATATCCACCTCGGACCGACGCTTCCAGGTTTCCTTTCACCGAATGTAGTCAAGGTGCTTGTAGAGCAATTTGGCATTGGCGGCATCAGCAATCCTGAAGATGACATCAAGATGTTTATGGCCTAAGCAACTGCAGCATTTCAATTAGCAATTTCCTGAAGCTCCAAGATAGTTATAAGTATATTAATATTCGCCTAGACGTTAAGTCTAGGCGAATATTGGTTTTAACCTTCGCTTTTTTTCTTAGCTACAGATTCTTTAACAGCGGTTTCAAATTGAGTAATAATTTCTTCTGTACTAGGCTCTGGATCAAAATAACCATAGTACTCAGCTTGCTCCATTGGGATTTCTCCGACAACTCTATTTTTATCAGGTATGCCGGAAGTAGCTTTTAAGTCTCTATTTTCAGCCATGATAACATCTCCTTTATACTATAGGATGCCAAAAGTAAATAAAAAATTGCATACCATCAATTATAAATTGCCTAATTAACATTTTGCCAACTCCTGCAAACGCACTAATCTTGCAGGAGTTGGTATTCTTTTGGTAAATAGAGTAATACTATTGGGAGTTTTTATTTAAAGAAACCAGAACAAGTCTATCATGTATTGAAAGGGATAAAGTGAGGCATCTATGTGGATAATAAAGGAAATGAATATGGTAACGAGGTGATGTAAATGAAAAAATATATCTTGGGTTTTATACTTATTTGCGTCATAGCTGCTATCGGTTTTTTAGCTGCGCCAAGATTGATGCATATTGTTTATGGTACTGAAGCAGGGCAAATCATGCATTTGGTTACAGCAGATATGAAGCATGAACGTACGATTTCGTGGAAGACAGCAAAATTTGGTGAGCCAGGTAATTTGGAGATACGGCCCAAGCAGTCGGAAAATAGTATAAAATTTGATGCAGAGACGGTGGAGTTGCCTACATATAATGGGGGAAAACAATTTGGGATTTATACGGCACATGTTACCAATCTTACGGCTGGGACTGATTATGAATATCGTATTTCCGTTGGAAAGCGTCAATCTGCATGGATGGAATTCAAAACCGAGTCAGAGTCAACATCCTTTAAGGCACTTATTTTTGGTGATTCACAATCATTAGATTATAAAGATTGGGCAAAAACAGCTCAAATAGCTTGGGAAAGCAATGAGGATGCAGCATTTTTTGTTAATATGGGGGATCTTGTGGATAATGGGCAGGACGAATGGCAGTGGAATGCTTGGTATGATGGAGCAGCGAAACTTTTTAAAGTAATTCCAGTAGCTCCTGTCATGGGAAATCACGAGACATACAGTCTTGATTGGAAGATGGCGAAACCGGATTACTATCTTTCACTTTTTGCCTTGCCGGGGAATGGTCCGACAGGTCTGAAACGATATGCTTATTCCTATGATTATGGGGACGTTCATTTTATTGTACTCAATACACAATTAAATGAGTTACAGCAATGGTATCCTGATTTATTAGAGCAACAACAGAGATGGCTTTTAAAAGACCTTTCTCAAACACAGAAAAAATGGAAGGTAGTTCTTATGCATCGTGGTATCTGGACACATCCTTTTAATGGTCCGCTTGATGAGATTGGTCAAACCTTTGTTCCAGTATTTGATCAATATCATGTTGATCTTGTATTTACCGGACATGTTCATTCCTATGCACGTACCAAGGCACTGAAAAATGGGAGTCCCAATCCTAACGGAACGATCTATATTTCGACAGGGCGCAGCGGTGACAGAGTATGGGATAAGTCTCCGCAAAAACCAATGGATGAGCTTTATTATAATCCACTTGATATGCCAAATTACCTTGTGTTTGAAGCCTCACGTGATGCTCTTAAAGTCACTGCTTTTAAGCAAAATGGTGAGCTTATCGATCAAACCGAACTAAAGAAATAGCATCGGCTGCTGTTAGAAAGAAACGTGAATCAATCATAAAAGACCCCTGTTTGCAGGCAACATAATTATTCTGCAAATAGGGGCCTTTTATAATTCAATTTACAACTCAAACCTGATTCTACTGCAAGACCTTGATCGAATTGCCATGAAAATATTTGACATATGAATCTTGAACCCAATGGATTAGAGCTTTCTCATAATCGTTTGGATTCTTTCCGTTATACATGTCTATTGTTAGTTGCCGGTCTTTTGACCAGTAGTAAATTGTTTCTCCCACACAGCCAATTGCATAGCCTTGATCTTCAGGAATTGGAATGATATTTCTGCCTGAAAACTCTGGCGGTGAAGGAATTCCTAATATCCCTAAAAGTGTGGGCGCAAAATCAATCTGACTCGAGTAGGTTGAACTGCAAAAACTCTCAAATGGCTGTAAATTTGTGCTAACAAAGATTAGCGGTATGGGAGCTGGACTTAGACACAAATCATCTTGCCCAAGACGCTTGTAATTGTCATTTTGACTTGGATGAGGATTATGATCACTCGTAACAATAATAAGAGTCTTATCGTCCATCAAATTTCGTTCCTTAAGATCGTGAAAAAATTTTTTTAAGGTACTATTTTCCCAATAGATTCCTTTAAGGTAAACATTTTTATTTTGCTCCTTGATAGTTACGGGAATATCTTCTTCAGAAAGCCCACAATATGGAAAAGGTTGATGGGAGTCGATCGTCTTAGTCGCTATAAAAATCTTATTATCCCGATTTTGCTCCAATAACCTAATTGTCTCGTCATACATTACGTCATTATGGAATCCCCAGCCGCTGCTTCCCGTGTAACCTTGTTTTTCTAAATCTTCTTTTGCTCTGTAAGTCTGCATCCCGAACCGTTTTTTATATGCTCGGAATTCATCATTGTAATATTGGCTGGTAGCTTCCAGGAACACTGTATTATAGCCGCTATTTTCGAGAGCTTTGAATAACGTGACATTATCTTCAAAAGATTGATCGTCGGAATAAATTGACTGGGAAAGAAACATAGAGTTAAGTCCCTGTGTTGTAGGCTTATTAGAAGTGTAATAATGATCTAAATGAGGATATTTAGTCATTAAGCCATCCAAGAATTCTGTTGTTTCCGTTGGAATTCGTGAATTATAAAAATGCAGGTAATCCCGATGAAATGATTCAGCGATAATTACGATTACTTTTTCATAAGGAAAAGTCTTTTGTATGGAAGCAGGTTTTCCGCTTACAGTTATTCCTAATTCATTTAGAAGCTGAGTCTCCTGCTTTGAGAATGCCACGCGATAAAGCTGATTGGAGGCAGTCACAGGTCTGACGTCATTTCGCAGAAATTCCCGTATTAAGTTGGTAGTTACCGATTTGGTAAGCAAATCCCGAGAGAGGTTTCTGGAGATTTCTATTTCTGCTTCCTCATCAAACCCTTCCTCCAGCAAAGCTTTCGGATATACGTAGGCTGTGGTGTAATTAACAAGATTGGCTAAGAGACAGATCATTATCGTAAGAAAGACAACATTTTTTGTGTGCAAATTATGCATTCTTTTCGGAGCACGAAATAATAATATAAGAAAGGAAAAACTTATCAGGATGCCGAGTAAAACAATCTTATCTGTAGTATATAATACACCTGTTATTGAATAATTGTTTAAATTGTCAAATAGCACTTTTTCAATATGTGTTGACGTAACAAAAAAGTATATGGTATCACTATAAAAAATCAAAATAGTTAAAAAATACATCAAAAAATAGATGGCTTTCGATACTAGATGATTCCGTTTCGTATATAGATTAGCAGCTAATACTACAAATATAACATTATTAATTACACCTGTAAAAACTGAGATAACTGTTATTGGACTAAAATTTAAATTTAATGAATGAATGATAACCGCCGAGATTCCAAACCAAAGAATTGCTAAAATTACAATTGGACTGTATGCTTTTGCAGCTTGTTTAACCCAGATAATATGTTTATGGAAAAACATAAATATACTTGCCAGCAATACATCACGAATAAGTGCATTGCAGATATCAAGAGTGAAGATTCCTATTGGAAATTCCGGTTCTCCGCTGTAGAATTGAAACGCAAAATAAGCCTCTATGCAAAAAAGCACAGCGATCGCAATAAGTTTATTTTTATACCGAAGAAATGTTTTCAGAAAAAGTACTTGTTTAATTTGTAAAACTCCCTTTTAAAATAATCTATTCGATACCGATTTGGCATAATTAACATTTTATCCTAATATTCATTATATTTCTACAAATTTCTCTCTATAAAAATATAAAAAGCAATTTAGCTCATAATTTTCTGCAATACAGCCTAGTTTAGCAGGAATTATGTATTTTCATGGTAAATAGAAATAGAAAGATATCTCGAAGAAGTTTATGATTAGGTAAGAGTTACATACTGGAATGCATGGATGCAGCGAAATTTATAAAAAGGGAGATTGATTGAAGGATGGAATTATTGCGTAGGATCAATTGGAGAGTTGCTTTAGTATGGGGCTTGTTATTTGTGGCAATGAGCAATTCCTTTGCGTTAGCCGAGGAAAAACTGCCACCGGAAAAGGCATTTTTGAGTGATGTATATAAAAATATGATGAATGTAAACAACTTGCATTATGATTTAGCGATCAAGGCTGAAACCCCGATGGGGGAAGTGAAAATCACCGCCAATGGGGAAGGGCAGAAAAATCCGCTAAGCTATAAACAAGATATAAACATTTGGCTTCGTGATGCAAAAAATAAAGAAAGTACAATGCTCTTAAAGCAGTATATAGAGCAAAACCAAAATAATCTAGTGATTTATTCTTTAGCTAATGAAAAGTGGATAAAACAAATTGTGCCGGTTGGTTTTTCTCTAAGCCAAGAGCTTTCAGAGGATGAGAAGGTCTCTACTCGAATGGAAATGCTAGAGTTGATGAAGTCCGTGAAGCTGAAAAAAGAAACACCTTCCTATAAATATATGGAAATAACCTTGGATAGTATGCAAATAAGTGATGTGATAGGTGCAGCTGTTAAACTGGATAATGTCCAGGATCAGGATATGGTAAAGGCAGCTGCGATAGTGCGCCTTGGGTTGTTAGCTGCTGGGGATATTAAATATAATGTTAAAATTGATAAAGCGACTAAGATGATAAAAGAAATAGATATGGATTTGACAGAGCCGATTCAAAAAGGGGCAGGATTGTTTTTGGAGATAGGGAATCCAAAGGATAAGGCTAATATCGAAGAGTTCTTAGCCAAATCGACATTGAATATGCAGATAACATATTCAAAATATAATCAAGTAGATTCCATAGGGATTCCTCAAGATGTACGGGACAATGCAAAAGAAGTAAAAGCAGCAAATAAGGAAATTTCTAAAAAAAGTGAAAGAATATTGCCATAGCTTGACATTTTGCGCGTAGAGGCTATAAGAATAAATAGTCATGCTACTAGCCATAATAATCCTTAATAAAGATTAACATCAATGAGATACATGCTCATCTGGTCAAGAGCACCTTTTCTAAATAGATAGTAATGGGAGTGTATAATAAAAGAAGGAACACTTTAATGCGTTCCATAAAAATCATCATATTTCCGATAGTAGCCTGGATGATCTTTTTAGTATCAACCAGCTTTCTTTTAACAAAAAATGGGGCTCCTAAGCCCGAATTAATTATTTCTCTATTAGCTAAAAGCTGTCTCAAATACAAAAGTATGAGAGACAGCTTTTTCCTGGTGTTCAGAATGTTATTGATGCTGAATACTAGCAGGGGATTATGTTTTACGATTAGCAATTGCTAGGCGCAGTTTATTAAGATTATTAGTGAATTTATCCTGGTTTTTAAAAATCATACCCATATATAAAAGGTCTACAATTGCCATGTGAATCAGCCGAGATGTCATTGATTCGGAAGAGTAATTCACTTCCCGGCTCATACCGTGCAGAACGAGATCTGCTTTTTTGGTAAGAGGCGATTTTAAGTGGCTGGTAATTGCAATGACTTGGGCCCCGCTTTGTTTTGCAACTTCCACCGAATTCAGCAAGTCAGTATTTGATCCAGTATGTGATATTACGATCACTACATCTTCGGGTTCTAAAATGGATGCTGAAATAAGCTGCATATGCAAATCGGAATAGGCTTTTGTTGGTATGCCAAAACGGATGAAACGATGTTCAATATCAGAGGCAATTACTGCTGAAATGCCAAAGCCGTAAATATCAATTTTATGAGCATGAGCAAGAATGGCAACAGCCTTTTGCAGTGAATCAAAATCAAGTACTTTCAGTGTATCTTGTAAACCTTCAGAAATACTGTTAAATATTTTAATCCCTATTGTTTCAAAGGAATCAGTAGGTTTTACTTCTTGATAGGTAGTTTCCAGCGGACTGAGTATTTCGCTAGCTAAGACAATTTTTAAGCTTTGTAAGCCATGAAATCCTAACTTGCGGCAGAAACGGGAAATTGTAGCTTCTGCAGTCTTTGTAGCTTCTGCCAGATCCGAGATAGTCATATGAATGATATCATGGGGGCGTTCTGTAATAAAGCTGGCAACCCGTTTTTCAGATTTAGTAAAACTCTGATAGCTGCTACGCAAAAGAGGCAGACATAGTGTTGGTAGATTTGTTCCGGGCATAGCATTTCCTCAACATTCAATTTATTTCATTGTATTATTGTAGCAATAATGCAAAAACTAGGCAAGTTGTATATATTAAATGATAAAGTATTATCT